>JAGNRZ010000213.1 GCA_017988335.1 Ferruginibacter sp. | reverse complement strand
GTTGACAACAATGCTTTTTTCAGAACAATTTAGGACATTTTAGAACAGGGTTTCATAGAAACAGTTTAGGGAAATAGAAACGGTTTTTAGTTTTTTATTTTCCTCCCCTTTTTGCGGGTTTGAAAAACCCGTTTTGGCTATCCCTAATTTAGCACATTTGTTTTTGCAAAAAGGCAGGCAAAAAAACAAATAAGCTAAATTCCTGCCCATTTAAAATAGGTGTACTTTCAGCACTGTTTTGCGCATCTCGCGTCCGCTCGGTCAAAAGCGCTTTGCCACAGGCGTATTGTATTTAATTTGTATTGCTTTATTTTAACACCGTTAATTTACCAGTGATATTAGTTCTACTGGGTTGTTTGATAGTATAATAGTACAAGCCATTTGGTAATGCACTCACATTTAACTTAGCTACATTATTGCTATTGATTTGTAATATATGTTCTCCAATCATCTTACCTAACACATCTATCAGGATAATAGTTGCCTGACTAGTAACCTCATTTTCAAACTTAAAGGTTACCTCATTCTGCGCAGGATTCGGATAAACACTTACCTCTCCTAATTCATAACTTATATCTCTTACACCCGTTGGATACCCACAACTTACAGCGCTCTCACAAAAGGTACTATCTGTTTTTAAAAGCCAAATATCCTGTGTGCCTGTGCCGCCATTTGCAAACAAGGGACTAATAAAACCCGAAAAACAATAACCCTTATCAGGTGCCTGCACCACATCTCTAAAATAATTTTGGCTACCAGGTTGTATGGTATACTCTCTACTAAATAAACTATCACCGTTTTGGTTAATTTCATAAACCATACCTACAAAAGAATTACTAGAATAAGCTTTACAACCAGATACAACAAAGTGCCCTTTTCCATTAATTAAAAAGGTAAAAAAATCGTGACCTTCGGCTATAGCTCCATACTCTTTTTGCCAAATCAAATTCCCCGACGCATCTACACGTATCAACATAGGTCTTCTTAGGGTATAACCGTTTGGCCCCGTACCTGCATAAGCTGAGCCTCCCGTAAATACTATGTCACCGTTTGGCATTTCCATAGCATCAAAACTACCATTGGCATAAGTGGCAGATGGGTAATAATTTTGCCATAAGATGGCTCCACTGGTGTCAAGCCGCATCATAAATGGACCTTGCTGCGGTGAACCTCTTAAATCTTTTAACCCACTTATCAATAAATTACCATTTGCACATTGTTTTATACACGAGCCATATTCATCCCAACCTACAAGACCTATTTTCTTTTTCCAAATTTCATTTCCCGAGGTATCTGTTTTGATTAAAAGAATATCTGAATTAGTATAGCTACTATCAACATAACCAATTTGATATAAATATTTTATGTTGTCGTTTAAAATACTGTAGATAACATTTTCTTTATTCACAAAACCATACTCTAAGTACTTTATACTATCCAAATTATTTTTGTACCAATGAATAAAACTTTTAGAAGTACCTGACCCTACTCTATAACCTGTACTTATCAATACAGAGTCATTTAACTGACATGTGCTATTTCCTAATCCTGTATAAAACCAATTATTAGTTTTAAAATAATGTTTAGATGCAGTGGTGATTCCAAATTTATTTAATTTTAATAAACTTAAACTTAGATTCGACTGCGTTATATCTAAACCACCGCAACTAACAAAATAGCTACTATCTTTACAAAAAACATTAGCAGTAGCGTCTGCTTTAGTAAACAAATCATACCTATTATTAAAATAAATTTGTGCTGTGCATATTTTACAAAATATGCACAGCACAAAAATATATGCAAGTCTAAATTTCATTATTTAATAATAACCAGTTTGTTTTGCACAACTTTATCTCCAGATATAGCTTTATAAAAGTAAATACCGCTATTAATTAAACTAAGCGAAACCGTTTTTGGTGTTTTGTTTTCTGTCAGTTGTAATTCTGTTATTAATCTACCATTAATATCGTAAATAATAATATTGCAATTTTCATTTTCGGTAATTCCATTTACAACAAAATTTATTTCTTGATTGGCAGGATTTGGGAAAGTTATTACCTGTAAATTACCTTCCACTAACTTCTCAGTCACCGTTTCTTGCTGCTGCATGTAGCGCTGGTTTTTAGTCGTGACTGCATCTGCATACACCTGCTCTGTATATCCTTTTCCAAACAATGCTTTATTTAATACCAAAGCATTTACCGATTTGCCCAAAGGCCAGGTGCTTAACAGTGGGTCAAGTTTTGAAGAAATAGCGGCATTCGTTTTATAAGCCTGCACATAGTTAGGTTGTTGCTTTAAAGCAATCATAGCCTCTAAATAATCGCAAGTTCCTGCATTTACTCCTTGCTGTCTCATATTAGCTACTTCTGCTTGCGCTTGTGTAAATTTATTTTGTTCAACTAAAGCACTCACATATATATTACGTGATTGTGGGCTGATACTAAAATTTAATTTTTTGTACAAACTATCATATACATTTGTGTAAGTGGTATCATTTAACACATTGGATAAAATTTGGTTATATAATAACACACGAGAAGTGGTGTAATATTTAATTTCACTTTCTACATAAGTTCGTTGACTCATGCCATTTTGCAAAGCATTCAATTGCCCTTTTGCTTTAGCGTTCATGTTAGTTGTATTAAGCGCTGCTAATACCGAAGCACTAAGTGGACTATTAGCTTCTAACACTTCTTTTAAGGTCGCATCGCTATAATTTGGCAGATGGTTAATTAAAGCCAATAATACTTGGTCGCTTAAATAAGGGCCTTTTTGTAATAAATTTTGTTTTAATTGTTGTTCGCTAACATTAGTTGCTAAAGCGTTATGCAAAGGCTGTGCATTGCCATCATCTAACAATTGTTGTTTAGCAGCAATAAGCGCCGTCATATCTTCTAACTCTTTATCAGGATTAGATTTTGCCATTTTAGAGCCGCCACCACCACCACCGCCTGTGCTGCAAACTACTCCAGTTGGAGCGGGGTTACAAAAATTCACATTAAAATCAGTTAGGTTGTAACATCCCGATTGAGGTACTTCTAATGTTATTGAATTTCTTGTATTATACGTTACTGGATACGCCACATTGCTATTAGTATTCAAATCTTTAGCAGCCGCACAGGTATGACTAAACTCATTTCCTGGTAAAGCCGTTGCATCACCAGGTATACAACCACCCTGTTGCTGTGCTATGGAGCCTGGCATTTGGTCGCCCAAAATTTTAACATCTGCACTGTTAATGCTGGCTGCTGTAAATTTATTACATTTTAATTGTAGGTTGCTGTTAGCTTCTTGTGCTTGTATACCAAACGCTACATTGCTAAAGGTATTTTGCTTTAATACATTGGCATTAGCGCCTGTGTTGCTTACAATAATCCCATAATCCACATCAGCGGCAGAGCCAGTGGCATCGTTAAATACATTTTCTTTTACGTTATAAGCGTCGCATACATCTAAGTACAAGCCGTAAGGACTGTAAACAGTGTTGTCGGTATCCGTATAACCATCTCCAATGTTTATGTTGTTTCTAAATACAGAACTTGTAGTAGTGCCTCTTAAAATAATACCACGGTGGTTATTAGTAAAGGTACACACATTAATATTATCTATAACGGTTGCTAAACCCGCGCCAGCATCTACACCATAGTGTAAATTTTCGAAAGTATTACGAGTGCCATAAGTGCCGCAATCTCCCGACCCTAAATAAGCCAAACAAGGCGTGCCAGTAGTAAAATGTGCGTCCCACGCCACAATACCATTACCACGGCGGTTGATAGCATAAGAGCTTGGAGTATTATTTTTAAATGTATTAGATGTAATGGCTACACCGCGAGTTCCCCACATTACCAAATGACCACTTGGTATAAAATTATGGCTAGCAGTTACTCCATCAGTTAAAAACTGACAGGTAGTAAAAAATGATTTATCAGCAATAGGATTATTTAAAGCATTTTTGTTGGTGTAAGGTAAAAACTTAGCACCTTCCACACAATTTAAAAATTTAGCATTGGTGCAATTTATAAC
>JAGNRZ010000212.1 GCA_017988335.1 Ferruginibacter sp. | reverse complement strand
CCTCCATCTTTTTTTACAATAACTTGCTGTATAAAATAATCATCTAACGCATACCGTAATTGGCCTTGTCTTTTGGCTACGTCTCTAATAGAATCATAAATAGGTGAAAAGGTTTGAAAACTTGAGTGCATTTCGTTTTTACTAAATACAAAAGAAAAAAGTCCTTCAATATTTCCTCTCGATTTTTTGTAATAGAATGAGTTTATTATATACCGTTTATTTAAATTATCAATTTTTAAGCTTACGGCATCTACATAATTTTTATCTAAGGCTGTTTTATACTCAGCAAAATCTTCTTTTGCAAAATTTACTACATGTAAACTTAGTTTATTACTGTTACTTCTATTACCTTCCTTGCTATCTTTTGTAAATAATAAATCGCCTTCATTATCTACCAAAAAATTATCGTAAGTATCTCTTCTATCATCATATTCCAAAAGTTTTCTTGCCTTGCTTACTAAATTCAATTGCTTATCAAAAAGCTTAGCCGCAAAGGTGTAATTATCATTTTTTTTATGCAACTTAAAAACTACAATACTCTCTTTATTTTCACTTACAACAGTGTTGTATATTTTATTATCGCTAAAAAAAGAAATTTGTGTAGTATCAATTTCAACAGGTTCTGACATTTTTTTTGCCATAGCATCCATTTTTACAGCCACACAATGCAAAATATTTTTCTTTTGATATTGGTAAATCATAAAAAAATAATCAGGATAAGCTACCACATCTACATTAAATGTTTTTTCTGGTAAAAAATCAAGATTTACTCTTTCTATTTCCTTCATTTCGTTATTGTAAATCGAAACTTTGTGGTTCCATCTTGCGTTTTTATATACCAAAAAATTTCCATTAAGCTTTCCTATAATTTCAAAATTTACTTCGCCCTTATCATCTCTATCTACCTCTGCAAAAGTTAGCTTTTGTGCTTGCGCTAAATTGGCAAACCATATACACAACCCAATAAAAAAAACTCCTTTTTTTTGCATACCCATATCTTTACTATAAAATTACAATTTTTAAAATAAGTATTCTTTAAACAAGATGACCATTTATTTGTTTTTACATAAATACATACAAATTTTATGCAAACAGTTGCAATTACAGGTGGTACAGGCTTAGTAGGTAAAGCTTTAACAACTTTATTAGTAAATAAAGGATTTAAAGTAATTGTTTTTAGCAGAAAAAAAGCAGTTACTACGCCAAATATAATATACGCTAATTGGGATGTTAATAGCCAGCAAATAGATATAACAGCCCTGCAACAAGCAGATTACATTATTCACCTTGCAGGGGCAGGTGTAATGGATAAAAAATGGACAACCGAGTACAAAAAAGAAATTATAGATAGCCGAGTAAAAAGTAGTGAGCTAATAGTTAATACATTAAAAAGCAACCCACACAAAGTAAAAGCTATTATTAGCGCAAGTGCAATTGGTTTTTATGGAGAAGATAAAAACGATAGTTATTTTTTTAATGAAGATGATAAGGCTGATACTAATTTTTTAGGCACAACTTGTAAGCTTTGGGAAGATAGCATTACAAAAGCTACTGAATTAAATATAAGAGTAGTTAAGCTTAGAATTGGCATTGTATTTAGTAAAGATGGTGGAGCTTTTGCAGAATTCATAAAACCTATAAAATTTAAACTAGCTACCATTTTAGGAAATGGCAAGCAAGTTATTAGTTGGATACATATTGATGATTTGTGCCATCAATTTTTATATACAATAGAAAATAAAAAATTAAATGGAACATACAATGCAGTAGCTCCAAATCCTATTAGCAATAAAAATTTAATACAAAAGTTGGCAAAAAAAATATGTGGTAATTTTTACATCCCCATGTATGTACCTTCTTTTGTATTAAAATTAATGATGGGTGATAGAAGTATAGAAATACTAAAAAGCACAAGGGTAAGTAGTAAAAAAATTGAAAGTGAAGGCTTCTCTTTCAAATACAATACTATTGATGCCGCTTTTGAAAATTTAGTGTAATTATAAATCTGAACGAAGCATTTTTCGTTTACTCCAAAAGTAAAACAATAGCAAGTATACAAATGCACAACCCAATACTATCCAATTATAATCAGAAGGCATTATACTTTTAGCCATATTTTTAACATTTTCCCATGGTGCATTTATTAATCCATCAGAAGCATTCATTGGTAAATAGTTACCCATATTACCTAAATCAACATTTGAATCTTGCTTAATATTTACTGCCAAAACAAACAGTAACATTGCTACTCCATTTTCAAAAATGGTGTAAATAAAAAATAATGCAATTGCTACACCTGAACGTTTTACCAACAATGAAATTAATATAGCTACCATATTATAGCTAACTGCTTTTAACATAAAATAACCTATGTTTTCAAACCCCTTTATCGAAAAACTGGTACCTGATAAAAAGCCAAAAGTAAGTGCTGTTAATATTACTACAATTGTACTAGCTAATGCCAAAAGAAAAGCAAATAGCATCTTTACTTTTAAGAAATCATTTCTACTCCAACCGTCAATAATATTTTGTCTGTGTGTTTTAAATGTAAATTCATTTGAAACTAAAATAACAATTAATAAAGCTGGCAATATTAAAAAAAAACTACTGATATAACTTGTAGTTTGCCATGTAGCCGTAAAATCATAGAAAGAGTCACTAAAAAGCAATTGAGAACCTTGTACTTTATCTACTACTTGTTTTTTTACTGCATAAGTAATATAATTTGCAGCAATCACACCCAAAGCAAAAAAACTTGTCAGTAAAATAAACCCTGTATATTTATTTACCTTTAACCATTCTATTTTTAAAAGCTTAATCATTTTATATTTTTTATCCGCTTTGCTTACCAGTTATTTCTAAAAACTTAGTTTCAAGCGATTTTGTTTTTGTAATTAATTTGTTTAATACTATTCCTTTTTCAAAACAGTGCTTATTAAGTATTGCTGCTGTAATTTTTTGCAAAGCCTCTACCTCAAAACCGCTGTCTGTTTGCCTTACATCAGTTATTCCATCTAGTTTTGTAAGCATCTCTTTTAAAGCTGTATTATCCTCTGCATTTATTTCAAATAGTACAGTATTACCAATTTCAGTTGTGCCAGATAGCATTACATCTTTTACTGTACTTACTGTTTTTAAAACTCCTTTTTGAATAATGGCAACATGTGTACATACTTTTTCTACCTCATCTAAAATATGGCTAGCCATAATAATGGTTTTGCCTTTTTTGCTTAAATCTTTTATTAGCTCTCTTATTTCGGCAATACCAGCAGGGTCTAGCCCATTAGTAGGTTCATCAAAAACTAAAATATTGGGGTTGCCTAACAATGCAGAGGCTATAGCTAATCGTTGTTTCATCCCTAATGAAAAAGTATTAAATTTTGAATCTTTACGCTGATGAAGATTTACAATTTTTAAAACTTCGTCAACATCATCTTCCCCTCTTTCTTTTATTTTAGCTGCTATTTTTAAATTATCTACTGCACTTAAATAATGATAAAAATTTGGTGTTTCTAACAATGTGCCAATTTGCTTACGCATATCATCATTATTAGTACTACCATTCCAGCTAAAATTACCACTTGTAGCTTTTAGTACATCCATAACAATACCTAACAATGTAGTTTTACCGCTACCATTAGGACCAAGTATTCCAAATATAGACCCAGCAGGCACTTCAAAACTTACTTGTTGTAATGCCTTTATGCTACCGTAATTTTTTGATAAATTATTAATTGATAATACAGCTGCCAAAATTTTTATTTTTTATTGTGATGCAATATACACTATGCTTCATTAGAACTGTGGGGTTGATGATAAACGGCAGAATAACCTCCTAGAATGCAATTAGGGTTGGACAAGTTAAATTGACCCAATTTTAAATTATCAATATCTTGTTGTGTTACCTTTCTATTTTTAGGATGCATTGTACCGCCAGGTCCACCAGCTTCAGCCGTAGTGTCGTATTGGTATCGTGCATCAACCAAAGTGCCTCTTGGATACATGATACCAGGCGTTCCCTTTCCACGTAAATCTAAATCTGTGGGATGATCTAGTCCAAGTGTATGCCCATAC
>JAGNRZ010000211.1 GCA_017988335.1 Ferruginibacter sp. | reverse complement strand
GTACAATACCAGTACCATCGTGGTGTACTCTAAAAAACATAACGCCTTGGCTTACATTTTGGGTAATATGTACAAAGCCAGCACTACTATGTTTAATAATATTATTAATTAACTCCTGTACAATTCTAAACACTAAAAGCTCTTGCTCAACCTTTAGGCGTATTTTATAATCATGAAACCTTGCACTAGCATTAAGCCCACCACCACTAGCACTTATTTTTTGTACCATATCATTTACAGCACTTTCTAGCCCAAAGTTTTTTAATGTAGGCGGCATAAGGCTATGGCTTATGTTACGTATAAGCAATATTGCATCATCAATTATTTGTTTAGCACTAAAAATACTTTGTAATTGTTGTGCCCTTTCTTGGTTTACTAAGTTTTCGTTTAAGTAAAGCCTAGCTGTAGCTAATAATGGGCCAGCATCATCATGTAAATCGGCGGCTATACGGTTACGTTCTTCTTCTTGAAAGCGAATTGAAGCATTTAAAAGTATTTGTTGTTTTTCCTCCTCAAGCTGCTTAATTTTTTCGTTAAACTTAATAGTTTTACGCTGATGCATTACTATAAAAAGTATAATAACACCTACCAATATTAACATGGCCAGTGTACCAAACACCATTACATAGCTTATACCATTAGAACTGCTGGCTTGTAAAAAATACATTAGTGGTTATGGGTTAGTTTTTTTAAATTCTGATGGAATTTCCCAAATATCATTATCTGAGTTAACAACATTCTCAATATTGGAGCCTTCTTTCTCAGTGATAAAAATACCTATGCAAAGGAATATATTTTTAATAATAGTGAAGGTGCTATAAATTAAAGTATACTGTTTTTGGAAAACTGCATCATTTACTACACTAGTTTTAAATAAAAATAAGAAAAAATTACCTGCACTATATATTAAGAAGGCTAAGGCTATCCAAAATGAAGTTGTTGCATATAAAGGAACTATACTGTCAGATTTAAACCTTTCAAATAAAAAATAGGTTATGTAAATGAGAAAAACGAGGCATTCGATTACTACTAAATAGAAATTTATTTTATCTCTATCAAATACTAAATAGTCATATACTGTATAAGAGAGATATAATAAAAGACCAATGTATGTAATTTTCTTAACTATCTTATTTCTGAAATGAAAAAGAAAATAAAATGTAACGAGAGTATACTCGGTAAAAATAAATATTCTTTGAGTTAACCTTAATTTTACTCTATCTGTTGAGTAATAGCTAAAGTATGTATGAAAGGCGATTAAAATAAAAACCGAAAGTGCATAAAAAAAAATAACCTTGTCACCTTTTGCAACATTTCTTTTTATAAAAAGAATGCAAAAAATGAAAGGTAATGCTTCAAAAAATGAAGTAATATAAATCAGAAAATTAGTTATGGCTTAAAGTTTGAAACAAATCTATAAAAAATAACTCAATTAACTGAACAAACCATCAATTAATACTTAAATATTATTCTTAAAAGTGATTCTAAAAGATCAAAAGTATTGTTTAACATACCTAATAATTTTTGTCGGTTTGAGATAAAATTTCTACTGTAAACTTCCAAAATGTTAATGGCATCTTGTAGTTTAATTAACCTAATGTTATGCTATAATTTTAATAAATAGCTATAATTCAATTAATTAAATAATTTAATAGTAAAACAACGAAATTTTGAAAAGTAAATATACGAAAATAAAATAGTAAAATTACTACTTGAATCTAAGGAGTTTTGCAAGCAATTTTACTAAAAATGTGGATATGTGAATAAGTATTTGTACCTGTTATTTGATGGTAAAACTACCTATTAAATAAGATGTGTGGTTTACACAAAAGGTTGTTTATTTTAAAAAATAAACTTTTTTTGGCTTTTATATGATATTGAACTAAAACGGGTTTTAATTTAAAAAAATTGTTGATTAACACCAGCAACACAAGCACAAACAAGTTTTTCTTTGGATAATTGGAAATATCAGCGGTTGTATTGGATTTATGGATATAAATTCGGTGAAACCAGTGCTAATCAACTAGTACAAAGATAATTTGCCTAATAGGTATACGCAATAGAAAATTTGCCCTTTATTGTGGTTGTTGCAAATACTTTTTGTTGAGTACTTGTGCAACGTTCCATAGTAAAAAAACGTAAAATAATAATGGTAATATTACGTGGTAGTACTGCTAATGTAATTTGGCAATCAATTTAATGTGGATAAGTGAATAAAAAATGTAGTAGCTCCTACTTAATTGAATACCTTAAAATCCGTAACTTGATGGCTGAACAATGTTTTAACATTTATTAACAATGAGTACAACTAACACCATTAAAATTGCTATTGCCGACGATCATAAAATATTTAGAGATGGCATAAAAATGGCTTTAGGTGGCAGAGAAAACCTAAAAATGATTTGGGAGGCAGAGGATGGTAAGGATATGATGCACAAAATTGCAATTAAAAAGCCAGATGTACTTTTAATGGATATTAGAATGCCCGAAATTGATGGTATAAATGGCATACAGCTTATACGCAAAGAGTACGAGGATATAAAAATTATTGTACTTACTATGTATGATGATCAACAAATGATAAGTAAAATGATGGAAATGGGGGCAAATGCCTACCTTACCAAAACCAGCGACCCAGAGGAAATTTACGAAGCCATTTTAACCTGCATGAACGATGATTTTTACTTTAACGATTTAGTAAATAAAGCCGTTATGGGTAAATTAATGCAAAAGAAGAATGTACGCCAGCACTACGGTAGTAGTAATATGCCTATACAGTTTAGTGAAAAAGAACTTAAAATACTACAATTATTGGCCGAGGATAAAACAACTGATGAAATATCGAAAACTGTTTTTTTAAGTCCACGTACTATAGAAACCATACGACAAAACATGAAAGCTAAAGTAGATGCAAAAACTATTGGGGGGCTTATAATGTACGCCATGCGTAACAAGTTAATAGAGTAGTTTTTGGAGTAACGAAACTTCCCCTCATTACTGCGTAAAATTCCTATATTTAACATAGGGTAATTACACTCTTTATTTACTACATACATAATTACATCTTTGCATTTAGCGTTATAAGCATATTAAATAATCCAAATTTGCTTAAAAATGTATTTATTATGGATACAATGGAACCAATAAAAATAATAATAGCCGACGATCATGTGCTTTACAGAGCTGGTGTAAAAGCTGCCCTAAGCATGAAAAAAGATGTAAAAGTAATTGCCGAGGCTGATAATGGTATGCACTTGCTTAATATGGTAAAAATGGTAGAAGCAGATGTTATTTTGCTTGATATTCAAATGCCTATAATGGATGGTATAGCTACTTTGCCAGAGCTTAAGAAAATTTGTCCTAACGTAAAAGTAATTATGCTTACCATGGTAGATGATAATAGCATGATAACAAAACTAATGGAATTGGGTGCTAATAGTTATCTTACTAAAACTAGTGATAGCGAAATAATTTACGAGGCTATAAAAACATGCTATGATCAAGAGTATTATTTTAATTCCTTAACAAATACAGCTTTGTTAAGTAACTTAAAGCAGCGTAATGCAGTGCTACCACAAAAAATGGCTATGCAAGAAGCCCATTTAAACGATAAGGAAATACTTATTTTAAAGTTGATGTGTGAAGAAAAAAGCACAAAAGAAATTGCAGATATTGTTGACTTAAGTCCACGTACTGTAGAAGCCATAAGAGATAAACTAAAAGTAAAAACAGGTGCAAAAAGTACAGCAGGTTTAATAATGTATGCTGTAAAGCATAAACTAATAGGCGAAGAAATATAAATTTTATATTGATTTATAATAAATGGTTGAGTACATAGCTCAACCATTTTTTTTATGCTAAAGATAGATTAAGTATTTTTATGTGATTAGTAAAAGCTAGTAAAATGACTTTTGTAAACTACAACGGAAAATTTTTAAAGGAAGACGAAACTTTTGTATCTGCTAGTAATAGAGGCTTACGCTATGGCGATGGTTTGTTTGAAACAATAAAAGTGGCTAATGGAAAAATTTTGTATGCACAAGAGCATTTTGCCAGGCTTTGGAAAGGGCTACAA
>JAGNRZ010000067.1 GCA_017988335.1 Ferruginibacter sp. | reverse complement strand
GCACAATACTGTTCAAAGCATTGCATGGGTAAATTTCTTAGAAAATGGCATAAAAAAATTATTTACTTTATAAAAAAATTAATTTAGCAAATAGTACAAACTAATAACGGAAATAATATTTTTTATAGTACTACTTTTCTAAAAATTAAAAAACATCTAATGAAGAAAAAAATATTTATTGTTATCTTTTTTGTGCCTTTCTTCAGTATGTCACAACAAACTAATATGTATAAACCGCCACTACCAGAAATGAGTTTTGCAAAAATTATCGACACCGCAAAGTTTACAGGCGATAGATGGAGCTATATGGAAGCCGGATCAAAAAGTGCACCCGCTATTATAATGATGCATGGTTATGGTGGTAGCAGTAACGATTGGCGGTTTCAGCTACATGAATTTTCAAAAAATTTTAGAGCAATAGCATGGAATGCACCTGGCTATATGCTTACCGATGGGTTAAAAACAAATAAACCAAGTAGAGAAGATTATGCCAACTCTTTGGCAGATTTTATGAATGCATTAAAAATTGAAAAAGCATATTTAGTAGGCAATTCGTTTGGAAGTAGAGTTGCTCAATGCTTTGCTTACCATCATCCACAAAGAGTAATAAAGATAGCTTTAGTGGGGCCAAGTGCAGGTAAAAATTTAAGCAAAGATGAAATTGCACAAATGTGGGATAAGCGAATGAATCAAATAAAAGATGGAGCATTACATTTTGCAGATAAAAGAGTAGAAGCTTTATTAGCACCTGGCAGCTCAAAAGAGTTAATTGAATTAGCTCGTAGTGGAATGATGGGAGTGCAAAAAGATATGTTTATTAAGGGAGTAAATTTTCTTGTTGCCAACGATCATACACCTTCATTAATTGCTACAAAACTAACAATGCCTATATTATTGATAGCTGGTACTGAAGATGCAATTTCGCCAATTTTTTCAAATACCGATTCTATAAAAAAAGCAATACCGCATTCCAAAGTTGAAATCTTGAAAGGTATTGGGCATTTACCTCATATAGAAGCACCACAAACTGTAAATGAATTAGTAGCACAATTTTTTGACGCACCTTTAATACAATACAATTATAGAGAACTTACAAAAAGGCACATTGATAGCCTAACCCAACTAAATGTAAAATGGACATTAACTCAAGACACTAACTCGATAAAAAAATATGTGCCAGATGACCTTATGATTACAAACCCCTTTGGGCAGCTCATTAACAAAAATAAAATGATAGAAAGGATAAAAGCAGACATTATTAAATATTCTGTATTTGAAAAAGTGATAGAGAATTATCAGTTTGAAAATGATGACCTAGTAGTAACACAAGGGTTAGAAAAGACAGTACCAGCAACAAATTCAAAAAGAGATGATGCAGGAAAACTAACCATGCGTAGATTTACCGAAGTGTGGGTAAAACGAAATAATAGCTGGGCAAGAATTACTAGGCATGCTAGCAATATAAATTAGTTAGTGAATTTTAATTCTACAAAACATAAAATTAAATTGCAACACTATATTATTTACCTTTGAGGCGTTATTAATTCCTAATTTTTTAATTATAAATTACTATGCCCGGTTTCGAACTTTGGAGCGATATAGAACGCAAACATTTAAACGATGTAGTACAAAATGGTGTACTCATGCGTTATGGTTTTGATGGCAATAGAAATGGCCATTGGAAAGCTAAAGAATTAGAAACCGAAATCAATAACTATTTTGGCTCTAAATATTCTCAGTTGGTTAGCAGCGGTACTGCAGCATTAACTACAGCAATGCAAGCAATAGGCATTGGTTATGGCGATGAAATTATTTGTCCATCTTTTACTTTTGTGGCCAGTTTTGAAGCCATATTAAGCGTAGGTGCAGTACCTGTTTTAGTAGATGTTGATGATACATTAACATTAAATCCTGATGCTGTAAGAGCAGCCATTACTCCACAAACAAAATGTATAATGCCTGTACACATGTGTGGTAGCATGGCAGATTTAGATGCCTTGCAGCAAATTTGTAATGAGCATCATTTAATTTTATTGGAAGATGCTTGCCAAGCCATTGGGGCAACATATCATGGAAAAAAATTAGGCACTATTGGCGATGCTGGTACGTTTAGCTTTGATTATGTAAAAACAATGACTTGCGGTGAAGGTGGTGTGGTACTAACGAATAGAGAAGATATATATATTAATAGCGATGGCTATAGCGATCATGGTCACGACCATAAAGGTGTAGATAGAGGTGCAGATTTACATCCATTTATTGGCTACAATTATAGGATAAGTGAATTGCATGCCGCAGTAGGGTTGGCACAAATTGGTAGGGTAGATGACTTTTTATTTACACAACGAAAAAATCATGCCGCACTAAAAGCAATACTAAGCACAGTGCCGCAAATAAGCTTTAGGCGAATACCTGATGAGGCTGGTGATAGCTGTACTTTTTTAAGTTGGTTTTTGCCAACTGGCGAAATGGCAAATGCGGTAGTAGAAGAGTTAAAAGCACAAGGTATTTTAGCAGGAAATTTTTACTGGTACAATAATAACTGGCATTATATACGCAAGTGGGATCATTTAAAAAATGTAAAAACATTAAGTGCATTAAGCCCTGAACTTAAAGAAAAAGTAATGCACCATACTACTAAAGATTTTACTAGTAGCGATGCTGTCATGAGTCGCTGTATTAGTACAGCTATTAGCCTTTTGTGGACTGAGCAACAAATAGTTGAAAAAGGAGAAAAGATAGTTGCTGCTGTAAAAAAAGTAATCAGCCATTAAAATGCTAAAATAGTATAATTGTAGTCCATTATTTTTTTGTATTTTGTTGCTTTAATTGAACGTATTTAATACATTCATTATTACCAACTTTAAACAGCAATTACAATGAAGTACATTGGCACATTATTATTAATTATTGCTTTTCAATTTATAGCCAAAGCACAACCTTTTGTGCCAGTTACATTAACGGGCCTAGAAGATGATGTTGTAGCAGAAAGTGGCACAAGTTCATTAACTACCACCACTACTAGGCTTGATGGAGCATCATCTAACAGAGTAATGTACAGCCTTGCTTTTAGAACAATTAATAGCATTGGCGGCGGCGGCTTGGCAGATAACGGTTTAATAACCGATGCCGCAGGTACATACCAATTAGCATCTTACGCAGCAAATAATGCAACATTAATACCCCGTAATATTAATAAGGATATTACATTGGCAACACCAGCATCATATCGCAATTTGCGTTTATTGGCTTTTTCTACAGAGGGAACAAGTTTGGTAAATGTTACTTTATTTTTTACAGATGGTACACAAACACAAGCGCTAACAAACCATAGCTTGTCAGATTGGTTTGATGCAACAGGCAATTTGGTAATACAAGGCTTTGGTAGATGTAGCAGAACCACTCCTGTTAGCGGTGCCGATGCTTTTCCTACAAATCCACGAATGTATTTTATAGATATACCTGTTTCTTGTATAAATAAAAATAAAGTGCTACAAAAAATAAATGTAGCCAATGTAACTACCGCTGGTAATAACGCACCTTTTCCTAATGTGGTTATTATGGCTTTGTCTGCAAGGGCAAATACAGCTACTGTTGTAACAGCAAGTACTACCAATGCTACTTGCACTGCTTTAGGCTCTGCAACAGTAAACATAACAGGTTCATCTACACCATACACAGTAAGTTGGAACACAGTACCTGTGCAAACAGGAACTACTGCAACAAACTTACCAGCTGGTAATTATATAGCTACCATTACAGATGGTGCAGGCTGTGTAACTACTCAAAATGTAACTGTTGGCTCTACAAATAATTTATCGGTTAGCAATAGAACAGATACCACTATTTGTTCAGGAGCATCATTTGTTCCAAATTTTACTGGTAATGCTGCTACTTATGCTTGGACGCCAACAGGCGGTGTAAGCAATCCCACAATTTTAAACCCAACATTATCACCAACAGCAACAACACCTTATACGCTTACAGCAACATTAGGCACTTGTACGGCTACCCGAAATTTTACGGTAACCGTTACTACGCCTACCATGTCAACACAAAGTAATGTAAGCATTTGTAGCGGCAGTAGTTTTACACCTGCATTTACAAGTAATGCTAGTTCGTTTGTATGGACGCCAACTAATGGTGTAAGCAACCCTGCCATATTAAATCCTACTTTATCACCAACAAACACAACTCCATATACAGTAACAGGTACTTTAGGCAACTGTCCTATTAGCCGAACATTTACGTTAACCGTATTTCAGGGCGTAACTATTTTTGCAGGAAGCGATGCTACAATTTTTCAAGGCGATACAATACGACTAAATGCAAGTGGTAGTGCAGGCACATATAGCTGGACACCAACAACCGGACTTAACAACCCTGCTATATTAAACCCAACAGCAAAACCCGATACAACCACCACTTACACTTTACGCATTACAAGTGCAAACGGATGTACTAATACTGATGATGTAAAAATTACAGTAATACCATTTTGTATAAAAGTGGTAAATGCCTTTTCGCCAAATGGAGATGGTATAAATGATAGATGGGTAGTTACTAATGGCAATTGTACTAGCAGTATTGATGTAGCGGTGTACAACCGATATGGCAACCAAGTATACAGAAATACAAATTACACCAATAACTGGGATGGCACTTACAAAGGCAAGCCACTAGCCGATGGTACATATTATTATGTTATAACTTATCGCTTATTAAATGGTACTGGCAGAATGTTGAAGGGAGATGTAACTATATTGAGATAACTATATTAAAAGTAGGAAAGCTTAAAACCTATAAGATTTCAAAAATCTTATAGGTTTTTTATACTTAAAAAATAAGAAGATAAATACCAACCTACCTCACAACTAAAAATACAAAGCTATTTAAAGGAGCTAAGGCCTTTATACATTTGTTTGCAGCAGATGGATGGGAACGTTGAGAGAGGATTATGATGAAACCTATAGTGCAGTTAGAACTAAATAATTACCGCTTTTGCTAACATTTCTAAAAAAGGCAATGCTTTATTATAATCTAGCTCATCATACTCTAAACCAAGCTCACGAATATTATTGTAATATAATTGATGATGAGTGTAGTAGTTTTTTTCAGATTGAATAAGCCATACTTTATCTCCTAGCTTTTCGGCTAAAAACCATTTTTCAATCAACCTTGCTGTTCTGCCATTACCATCTTCAAAAGGATGAATTTTTACAAAAAGCAAATGTAACAAAGCAGCATAAAAAAATACTTCATGTATTGATAAGTCCATATTTAAAAGCAACGCCAAATCGTTATAAAACTTTGTAAGCTCTGCATTAATAATAAAAGGAGATGCTGCTACATATTCTATTTTACCATCTGTAGTAGTTACATACATATTACCAACTCGTAAAGCACCTTGCTTAGCAGCAGGCAAAATATTAGCAGTTAAAATAGCATGTGCTTGTAAAATATTGCTCTCACTAAGCCTATTGTTTTTAACAAACTGATATGCAGTATATAAATCATCAATTTTTTTTGTATAGTTGGGTTGATATTCTACACCAAAGCGTTTGTGTTTTACATAACTATCTAAGTCAATATTTTCTCCTTCTATTTTTGATGAAAAAACAGCAGATACAGAAGTGTAAAAGCTAAATGTATCTATCGATAATTCGCTTTCTTCTAATTGAGCATAGCTCATCAAATCCTTTTCAGAAATTTGTTTACAGTAATCTTCCAGTAAATTATTAGAAAGTATTTGAAACGAATGAGCCATTTTCCAAAGCTAAGTATTTATTAGTTTACCTAATCTTTAAGGGTTTATAAGGATGTAATTATTTTTAAATAGTAAGACGGCTTATAATAATATACTGTCCAGTTTGTTTTGATAGGACTATTTAAACCGATACTTAATTTCAAATTCTTCTTTTATTAATTTTTCTATAAAATCATACTTTGTATTTGTTGTACTTTTTAAGGGATAGTATGTAAGAAATTCAAAAATATTGTACTTGCCATGGTCGTTTATCTCAACAATATACTTTGAGAAGGCTTGATGTGAAACAATAATAACATCATAAGGGTTTTGATTTTTGTACTCCATCAAATTTAAACTATCAATAATTTTTTTAAAACCTAAAAAGCCAGACTTTGGTTCTATGGTTTTTTCACTATAAAAGTACTTTGATTTTTTGTTTTTATATAAATCTCCAATCTCAATTATCGTACATTGATTTAAGCTATTGCTATCAATTGAAACAGATATAACCCTATTTATTGAAGTGCTATTATTTATCCATATTCTAAAACTAAATGGGGAAGAACTTTTACTTAAAGGAAGTAGTTTATCAATTGTGTGACCATAGTTAATATATGTTAATGGCATCTCTTTTAAAGAAGTACAACTAGCAAATAACAAGGAAACTAAGACTAAGACTGTTTTCATGAATTTAGGATGCAATATGGTTGAAAGTTACATAATTTATTATAATTTACCTCTCCTTTCCCTCCAACCTATCACAAATCTCTACACTACCCAATCTAAATACAAAAGGTACTTTTAAGGCTTTTTGTAACTGCAATTCTTTCTTACAAAAAAAACCAAAATTTTGAGTGTAATAATTTGGAGCAATAATATTTATGGGGTAATTATTTAGGAAGGAGAAAGGGATGTTGGGTAAAGAATCACATATAGGCTTGCGGTAAAACTTTAATATTTTTTTTGATGAAAAGCAGCCGTTAAAAAGTGTGGTATCTCCGAGTTTAGGAAAGTCAGCATTTGTAAAAGTGGGTATAGTTATTTTCTGCTTTAAGCTAGCTGAATTTTGCCCAAAAATGCCTTCCACCACAAAAATCATGCAAAAAATTAAAAATTTAGCTTTTTGTATCATTTTACTACCAAGTTTGTAAGTAAATTTACACTTTAAACGGATATTTAGTTTTTTATAGGTGTTAAATTTTACGCTTAGATAAAAGTTGAATAGAAAAATGATGTACAAGAGTGCGACGCCACTGAAGTTCATTAAAGTAATAATGCTGACTAACAAAAAATATAATAAAACACAAGTAAATCCCCTTTAGGGGTTTGGGGTTAATGTCATTAAGCCAAGGACTATATCAAAAACAACTGCAACGTTTATCGCCGCAGCAAATTCAATTAATGAAGTTGCTGCAGGTGCCTACTGCCAATTTGGAAGAACGTATTAAAGAAGAAATGGAAGAAAACCCTGCATTAGAAGAAGCAGAAGAAGGACATGAAGATGAACTTACCGAATTAAAAGATGAGTTTAGCGATGATGGCGAAGAAGATTTTGACCTTGACGGTAGCGAAGATGAATACGACAATATAGACATTAGCGAATATGTGCAAGAAGGCGATGATGATATTGCCGACTATAAATTAAGAGATGATAATTACGGAGAAGATGATGAAATAAAAAGTAGCCCACACAAAGTTGATGTAGGTTTTAATGAGCTAATGTTACAGCAATTGGGTATGCTTAATTTAGATGAGCATGAGCATAAAATTGCAGAACAAATTATAGGCAACTTAGATGAAGATGGATATTTGCGTAGAGAAATTAGTAGCATTGTTGACGACCTTGCTTTTAGGCAAAATATAATTACTACCGAAGAAGATATTGCAAAACTGGTGTTACAAATTCAGCAGTTTGATCCACCGGGTATTGCTGCCAGAGATTTGCAAGAATGTTTATTGCTTCAGTTAGAAAGAAAATTGCATGAAGGGAAACATGTAGAAATGGCTATGAAAGTATTGGAAAAATACTTTGAAGAATTTACCAAAAAACATTACGAAAAAATACAACGAGGCTTAAACTTAAATGATGAACAGTTAAGAGAAATAATTAACCAAATTATTAAGCTAAACCCTAAGCCTGGCGGCAATATTGGCGAAACTAATAAGGCAGAAACTTATGTAATCCCCGATTTTTTTATTGTAAACAACAATGGAAAACTAGAGCTTACTTTAAACAGTAAAAACGCTCCTGATTTACGCATTAGCGAAGGCTACCGAGACATGCTGAAGGATTATGAACGAGGGAGCAAAAAAGATAAACGCCAAAAAGAAGCCGTACTTTTTATAAAGCAAAAAATTGATAGTGCTAAATGGTTTATTGATGCTATTAAGCAACGCCACAATACACTTACCAGCACCATGCAGGCTATAATGAACTATCAAAAAAACTTTTTTTTAACGGGTGATGAAACAGAGCTACGCCCAATGATTTTAAAATACATTGCCGAAGAAACTAATTTAGATATTAGTACAGTAAGCCGTGTAGCCAATAGCAAATTTGTACAAACCGAGTATGGTACATATCGACTTAAATTTTTCTTTAGCGAAAGCCTACAAACAGATAGCGGCGAAGAAGTAAGTACCAGAGAGGTTAAAAAAATACTAAGCAATTTTATAGAAGCCGAAAGCAAAAAACATCCGCTAAGTGATGAACGCTTAACAGAACTGTTACAAGAAAAAGGCTATAACATTGCAAGGCGTACAGTAGCAAAATATAGAGAACAATTGAATATACCAGTAGCAAGACTAAGAAAAGAATTATGATAGTAGATAACAACGGACAACAGACCACAGACAATGGACAGCAGACAGCTAACATTAACAATACGGCTGTGGTTGGTGGTCAGTGGTCGCTAGTCAAATTATTTGCTCATCTTTTCTCATACCTATTTCATCCCATATTTATTCCACTTTACGTAGTAGCATTTTTAGTGTTTGTACACCCCAGTTATTTTAGTGGCTTTAGTATGGCGGCAAAAAAGCAAACGCTTTTAATTGTATTTATAAACATGGTGGCTTTTCCATTGTTAGCAGTGGGTTTGCTAAAAGGTGTAGGTTTTGTACAAAGTATTTTTTTACGAACACAAAAAGATAGAATAATTCCTTACATAGCTTGTGGCATTTTCTTTTTTTGGAGTTATTTAGTATTTAGAAATCAACCGCATTATCCACAAATAATTACTGCTTTTTTATTAGGAGTGTTTTTGGCTTCATCTGCAGCATTGCTATGCAATATTTATTTTAAAATAAGTATGCATGCTATTGGTGTAGGAGGCTTAATAGGTATTTTTTTAATTGTAATGAAAAGCAACACCATGCTAATGACATGGCCTTTATGCCTAGCCATGTTAATTGCAGGCATTGTGTGTACAGCAAGATTAATTATTAGCGACCATACCAATAAAGAAATTTATGCAGGATTGTTAGTGGGTGTGGTGAGCCAGTGGGTGGCGGCTGGGGTGGTATTGTAAAAACACAAAACCCCAGCATCCCTACTGAGGTTTTATTACCTGTTAACAAATTTGCCTTAGCCAACCAATTTCGACTGCTGCAAATATTTTTTATTAGGGTGATATACAAACAAACAACTACCACCTTTTATTAAATCAATTAATTTTTTATTTACGTTTGTAGGTACTGCTGGGCAACCCAAGCTTCTACCTAAAAAACCTTGTGCTTGCACAATATCATTACTTACATAATCGGCACCATGTATTACAATAGCCCTTTGGTATGCAGCATCGTTAATACCTCTTTCGCAACCTTGTAATTTTAAAGAGTAGCCATGCTCACCATTGTATGTAGTACCAGTGGTGTAAAAACCAAGGCTGCTTTTATTGCTTTCGTTTTCATTACTAAAACTGGTAGCAAATTCTAGCCCACTATTTTTGCCATGTGCTACTAAAGTAGATAACAACACTTTGCCGGTAGCTATATTTATAACATGTAATCTTTTTTGTGTAGATGATTTTGAAAAATCTACAATAGTTAAAATATTTGTTTTTCTAATTAACCCTTTTTGTAATAAAGCATTGTAACCCATAGTAGCATAATCAATAGTTGTTTGTGCTACACCAGCATTTAATATATCAGCAAAAAAATTAGTAGAACTATTGTTTGTATTTACAGGAGTAACAATAGCTGATGTAAAAGCTATGCTTTGCTTTTCTGCAACTTGAGGTGCATAGGTAAAGCTGCTAAGGTGCAACCCTAATATTAATAAACTAAATGAATAAAAGTACTTACGCATATATCACTTTGGGTTTAACCCTTCTTAAAAACTAAAAAATAAATTTGAGTAAAAATTTATGTGATATACTTAAGCGTTTTAATTGAAAAAATATTGTGTATTTAAAAGAAGATGGCAAAATTAAATTGGAATACGCTAAAGAAATGTTAAAAACCCTTGGTAGGTTTACTATGGATTACAGCAAAAAAATATAAATTTGACTTAATGATAGGCATTTTTATCAATTCAAGATCTGGCAAAGGCAAGGCAATGCAGGTAAGTAATATTATTGCTAACCAGCTCACCAGCAAGGCAATACCCTTTGTTATTTATAAAGATGATTGGTCTTTGCTTACTGCAAATATTACCGAAGCTTGGATAGTTGGGGGCGATGGCACCTTAAATTATTTTATAAATAAATATCCCAATATTGCTATACCACTTGCTATTTTTAAAGGAGGCACAGGCAACGATTTTAGTTGGAAATTATATGGCGATATTTCAACCGAAGAACAAATAGAAAAAGTTTTGAATGCCACACCACAAAATGTAGATGCCGCCATGTGTAATGAAAAGCTATTTATAAATGGTGTAGGCATTGGTTTTGATGGCGAAGTATTAAAAAGTATGAGTGCTATACGATGGCTTGGCGGCCATTTGGGTTACTTATTAGTAGTAATAAAAAAGATATTTACGTTTAAAGAGTTTGAATTTAAAATACAATCATCTCAACCCCATAATCAAAAATTTTTAATTGTAAATATTGCTAATTCAAGCAGAACGGGCGGAGGTTTTCATGTATCGCCATTGGCAAATGTAAACGATGGGCAATTAAATGTAATGCTGTGCAAGCCATTATCAATTTTTAAAAGGTTACGCTATTTGCCTGTAATTGAAAAAGGAAAACATTTGCACCTCCCTTTTATTCATCATCATCTTACCCAAAAAATTACCGTACAAACACAACAAAAAGTATTTGCACAATTGGATGGTGAATTAATTGAAGGAAGTGAGTTTGATATTGAAGTATTAAAAGAAAAATTTCAGTTTAGGTACTAATACCGCTTATAAAATTTTAAATAAAGCACCTAATACAATTAAAGTTAATTTGGTAGCTTTATTGCCTAATTAAATTTCCAACAATGAAGAAAATTTTATTACCTGCATTATTGCTACTGGGTATGTGTACCCAAGCACAAATGAAGGCAGACGATGTTAAAACTTTTACACTAAAAAATGGTATGAAGTTTTTAGTGATAGAAGACAATAGCATACCTAACGCTAATATGTACTTGTTTTACAAAGTGGGTAGCCGTAATGAATACCAAGGCATAACAGGCTTATCGCATTTTTTTGAACACATGATGTTTAATGGTGCAAAAAAGTATGGTCCAAAAATGTTTGACCAAACTATGGAATTTAATGGCGGCGCCAATAATGCCTATACTACCGAAAATGTAACGGTTTATACCAACTGGTTTCCTAGCAGTGCTACCGAAGTTATTTTTGATTTAGAAGGCGATAGAATCAGCAGCCTTAGCATTGACCCTAAAATGGTAGAAAGTGAAAGAGGCGTTGTTCTTAGCGAAAGAAGCACAGGTTTAGAAAACTCTCCTTGGGAATTATTAACACAGCAAGTGCAAGCTACAGCATTTCAAGAGCATCCTTATCACTGGCCAGTGATAGGTTATGAAGATGATATGAAAAATTGGAAGCAAGCCGATTGTGAACGCTATTTTAAAATGTACTATGCACCTAATAATTGTGTAACTGTAATAAGTGGCAATGTAAAATTTGATGAAGTAAAACGCTTAGCAGAAAAATATATTGAACCCATACCTGCACAACCTGCACCACCCAAAGTGCATACGGTAGAACCTCCACAAACAGGCGAAAGAAGGTTGCTGGTGCAAAAAGATGTATCAACACCATACATTAATATTGTTTACAAAGTGCCTGAAGCAAAGCATGATGATTATTATGCACTATCTATTTTAAGCGATATATTAAGCAGCGGTAAATCATCAAGATTATATTCTTCTTTAGTTGATAAAAAACAATTAGCTAGCGAAGCTTCTAGTAGCTATGGGCAAAGCTTTGACCCTACTTTGTTTAATTTTTATTTAGTAGCTACAGATAATGTAAAAGAAGCAGATTTAGAAAATGCTACTTACGAAGAAATTGAAAAAATAAAAACAAATGGTATTACAGAAGTTGAGTTGCAAAAAATAAAAAACCAAAAATTAATGGAGTTTTATAGCCAAGTAGAAACCATTAATGGTAAAAGCAACAACATTGGTACTTACGAAGTATTTTTTGGCGATTATAAAAAAATGTTTGATGCACCTGCTGCTTACAACAAAGTAACTATTGCAGATGTACAACGTGTAGCAAAAAAATATTTTACAAAAAGTAGTAGAACTGTAGGTATACAAAAAGCAAATACCGAAAATTAAATGGTTGTGCCACATAGCGTCTTTGCGTCTTTGTGGTTTAAAATAAAATAAACATGAAAAAAATATATTACATAGCAGCATTATTGCTTTTAGTAACAAACAGTTTTGCACAAGGCTATAAACTACCTAAGTACGAAAAATTTAAACTTAAAAATGGCTTAACCATTTATTTAGCCGAACAAAAAGAAGTGCCTGTAATTAGTGTATCGGCTATTATGCCAGCTGGTGCTATTTATGATGGTAATCAAGCTGGGCTTGCCTCTTTAACGGCTACAGCTTTAAAGCATGGCACAAAAAATTACACAAGAACTAAGTTTGATGAAGAGCTTGATTTTTTAGGGGCTTATATTAATACGTATGCCTCAAAAGAATCAGCAGGTTTATCATCAAAATTTGCGGCAAAAGACAAAGCCAAAGTATTGGGCATGATAAAAGAAGTATTATTAGAACCCATATTTGATGCTACAGAATTTGAAAAAGAAAAGAAAAGAATACTACAACAGCTAGATCAACAAAAAGAAAGTCCACGTAGTGTAATGCCTGCATACTTTGATAAATTTATGTATGGTAACCATGTATATGGCAATATAATACAAGGTAAAAAAAGCACCATAAGTCCATTAACAACAGCAGATGTTAAAAACTTTTATGCAAATAATTATTTGCCAGAAGGTAGTGCAATAAGTGTAGTAGGCGATTTTAATATGCTTGAAATGAAAGCTACCTTAACGGCTTTATTTAGCAGCTGGAAAAAAGGAATTAAGCCACAAGTAAATAAAGCTAATGAAAGCATAGCACCAATTAGTGGCAATAGAGTTTTATTGGTAAATAAAGATGATGCTAGAGAAACCACGTTTTATATTGGTGCACCAGGTATTAACCGCAGCAATCCTGATTATGTGGCAATTGATGTAATCAATACTTTATTTGGTGGAAGATTTACTAGTATGTTAAACGATGAGTTAAGAGTAAATACTGGATTAACGTATGGTGCTAATAGCCGTTTTTCACCATTAAAAAATGCCGGTACGTTTGCTATATCAACTTTTACTGCTGTAAAAACTACCGAAGCCGCAATTGATAAAGCTATAGAAGTATTAAATAATTTACATGCAAAAGGCATTGATGAAAAAGCATTGACCTCTGCAAAAAATTATGTAAAAGGGCAGTTTCCACCAAGGTTTGAAACTAGTAATCAATTGGCTGGGTTGCTTACGCAAATGTTTTGGTATGGGTTTGACGAATCGTTCATCAACAACTTTGAAAAAAATGTTGATGGCTTAACATTGCCAAGGACAAAAGAAATAATTGCCAAATATTTTCCAAAAGATAAATTGCAATTTGTAATGGTAGGCAAAAGTGCAGATATAAAAAAGATAGTAGAAAAGTATGGCCCAGTTACCGAAATGCAAATTAAGGAAGAAATAAAATAAATTTTTGAAATATTTCTTGAAAAGCCTCTTGTAAATAGAGGCTTTTTTATTCGGATGAGTTATTTAAGCAACCTAGCGGCATGATGTACTCTAACAATAGATACACTATCAAAATCTAGCTTATAAATAATTCTATAATTGCCTTCAATTAACTCTCTAATATTTTCAATATTAAATTCAGGAACAACTCTGCCTGATTTAGGATTTAAAATTAACTGTTCTACTCTTAAAATTAATTTATCAACATACCTATCAGCATAAAATTTAGAATCTTTAGAAATATACGTATGAATTTCATTTAGGTCATCAAGAGCAAACTCTGTCCAAATAATTGTTACCATTTTTTTACTCTTTCCTTTACTTCTTCATGAGAAATTACCTTTCCTATAGTTACTTGTTCTAAACCTTGCTCTACCTTTTCAATAAAAACTAACTTTTCTAATAAATCATCTAACTCAAACTCTTGAGGCAATTCATTTACGGTTTCTAAAACTTTTTCTTTTTTCATGTTCAACAATTTTCATTTGTAAGTTACAATATCTACAATAAATTTTTATATTAAAAAAAATAGCCTCCTTCTTCAAGGGGCTATTTTATAATTATTCCACAAAAAAGTTAATTCATCACTAACACACCCTTTGCCATAAACTCAATTTCTTTTTTTGGCTCTGTAATCTTTTCAATTTCTTCTTTACTTTTTCCACCATCTTCGGCATAGTGTTTTAATTCTTCAACCGATGTGGTAGTAACTTTTGCTACACCATCTAACACTACTTCTTTACCAACAATATCTTGAGGCATAAAAAATTTGTAGTCTTTAAAACGTACCATTATGCCATCGCCTTCCGTAGTTTCCAACTTCATCCAACATCCTTTTTTTGTACATACTTCTTTTATAGTGCCTTTTACTTTTCCTATAAACTTATCGGCAGTTGCTAATTTTTCTTCCATTACAGGTACTTCAATTGCACCCTTGGCTGTAGTTTTTGCACCGTAAGTTATGCCCTTTTTGGCAGGCTTAATTTGGGCACTTGCACTAATAGCAAATAGTACAGCCGCCATTAAAATAATCTTCTTCATATATAATCTTTTAACAAAAATGAGGAAATTTTAACAAAGAAAGCTGCTTTTACCCTAAAAATACCCAGTTTGTGGTATTGTTAAATAGCTAAAACTAATTTCTCTTTGCTATGTGTTTGATAAAAACCTTATTACTAGGCTCGTTTTTTAAGCCGAGATTTCCCTTAAAACTAGAGAGTAAATTTTTTAGATTTTTCTCATGCTTGAACTAAATCCCCATCTAGATTTTTCTACGGTGGGCTTTTTTTTGAGTGTTTGCCACGAATGACACAAATATTCACTAATAAATGCAAGGCTAAAAATTCTTGTTGTTTGTGACAAATTCTGCGTAGCAATCAATATAACCACCGTAACTCTACTAACTCAGTACACAAATC
>JAGNRZ010000066.1 GCA_017988335.1 Ferruginibacter sp. | reverse complement strand
AAATAAAAACTGGTAGTGCTAGCCGTACCGATAGAATGGCTAAGTATAATCAGCTTATTCGTATTGAAGAAATGTTGGCAGATAGTGCTATATATCCAAAAGGAAAGATTAAATTTGGTAAATAAGAGATTAAAATCCCCACTAAAGCACTAAGGAACAAAGAAATAATTGATTTTACTTAATGCTTTAGTGGGAAATTAGCTAAAATGATAAACTATATTAAAAATATCGACTCGTTACTTCCGCTTTTAAAAAAAGCAGTGCAAGGTGTAAACAAGTATATTGTTGTGGGCTTATTATTTTTATTATTTATGCTTTTTATAGCCGAAAAAGATATTTTTAGTAGTTTTTATCAAAAAAAGAAGCTGAATAAATTGCAAAAAAGTGAGCAACATCTTAGTAATCAAATAGCGGAAACACAAAAGGAATTAGATTTATTGAAAACAAATGCCCAAACCATTGAAAAATATGCTAGGGAAACATATTTGATGAAAAAAGATAATGAAGACATTTTTATCATAAACAATACCCCTAGTAATAAATAAACTAGGCAAGCAGCACAATATTAATTTTACATCATCGTTTATAGTATCGGATAACGGATATTAATTCTTAACAGCAACAAAATTAAAAATGCAAAATTTTACTCTAGAGGATTTGTTATGCTATTTGTATAACGAAACCTCTCCTGAACAAACTGCGGAAATTAAAGATGCTTTAGAAAAAGACTGGACATTAAAAGAGCAATTTGAAACAATTGCAAGTGGCCATAAAACACTAGAAGCATTAAAACTTTCCCCACGTAAAAAAACTATTGAAGACATATTGAATTATGCAGAAAAATCGGTTAGCGAATTATCTGCCTAATACATTTGATAGTTAAAACAACTAATTTAGCCCTCGATAAAATCGAGGGTTTTTTATGACTAAAAAAGAAAAATATCAATACATACTAACCTATTTTGCTAAAGAAGCCCCCAATGCAGAAACAGAGCTTATATACGACAATCCATTTCAACTATTGGTAGCCGTAATTTTATCTGCCCAATGTACCGATAAACGAGTAAACTTAACTACTCCAGCTATTTTTAAGCAATTTTCCACTGCCGAAGAGCTTAGTAAAGCCAGTTTTGATGAAATTTTTCCCCTTATTAAAAGCATATCTTACCCAAATAATAAAGCAAAACACTTAATAGGCATGGCTCAAATGTTGCAAAATAATTACAATGGCCATGTACCCATGACTGTGGAAGAATTAATAAAACTACCAGGGGTTGGTCGTAAAACAGCCAATGTAATAACGTCTGTAATAGATAAACAGCCCAATATGGCTGTAGATACACATGTAACTAGGGTTAGTAAGCGATTAGGACTAGTCCCCAAAACCGCTAGTACCCCTTTAGCGGTAGAAAAACACTTAATAAAGAATATACCTGAAGCTTTAGTTCACAAAGCACATCACTGGCTAATACTACATGGCAGGTACGTATGTACAGCCCGTAACCCCAAATGTGAGCAATGCCAATTAAGCCAAGTTTGTTATTTTTTTAAGAATACCACAAAAAGGTGATAGATATTAATAATATTTTCTTTAATTTGTAGCTCAATACTAAATTAAAACACCCGTTTAATTATTTGCTTTGTATTGGCAAACTATTTGTTACTATATTAATCGCATGAAAAAATTATTAATTATTAGTGCAATCTTTGGATTGCTATTGGGCAGCAGCTTAACCTCAAAGGCTCAGTATTATTTTTACGATAATAATACGTACGACAACCCTTTAACGTATGAGTTTGGAGCTTCTTTTGGCTTAATGAACTGCCTTACAGATATTGGAGGTAAAAAAGGAATTGGTAAAAAGTTTATAAAAGACTGGAACATTGGTAAAACCACTGTTGCTGGTAGTATTTATTTAAATGCTACTTATCTATATAAATTTGGTTTAAGAGCAGAGGCAACTTTCGGAAAAATTCAGGCCGACGATAAAGTGTTAGAAAAAGTAAAGACCACTACTTTTGGTAGATACGAACGCAATTTAAGCTTTAGAAGTAAAATAACTGAGTTTTCTTTAATTGGAGAAGCTCATCCATTATTTATTTTTTGGAGTTATGACGATGAGTATGATAGAGAGCCGCCACGTATTTCACCTTATATTTTGGGAGGTATTGGCTTTTTCTCATTTAAGCCACAAGCAAAAACTACTGCTGGACAATGGGTAGATTTACAGCCTTTAAGCACAGAAGGACAAGGCTTTTTAGAATATCCTAATCGTAAGCCTTATAAATTAAATCAATTAAACATTCCTTTGGGCTTGGGTGTTAAATACGAGTTAAGCAGCAATTTTAATATTAGAGGTGAGTTTATATACCGTAAACTAAATACTGATTATTTGGATGATGTGAGTACAGAATATGTTGACCCAGCTTTGTTTGCAAATTACCATACTGGAGCTAGGCTTACAAACGCTTTATTATTAAACGATAGAAAATATGAGCTGCCAGGCTCTACCGTTACTTTACCTGGTGATCAACGTGGAAACCCATCAAATAACGATGCTTATTTTACATTTAATATTAAAATAGGTTATGTATTTGGTAGAGAAAAAATAAGATAGAAATAAGTTGTTATTAAAATATTTGTAATAGCCCCAAATTTGGGGCTATTACTTTTTTACCCTAAATAATTATTACAATTAAATTTTATGTATTACATTTAGTACTTAAAACCTTAAATATGCACACCAAAAAACTAACATTGTCGTTTGCTTTATTAAGCTTTTGCTTTTTAGCAACAACCACTTTTACTAGTTGTAATAACGAAGAAAAGAAAGAACCCCCTAAAACTGAGGTAACTCCTACACCCCCAGTTATTATTGATACGCCTAAAGCAGCTGAACCAGTAAAAAATGATTCTACACCACCAAAAGATACGCTGAAAACACCTAAATTAAAGCCTGTTACTACAAAACCTGCAGTACCGCCAACTGGTAGTTAATTTTATAGCAATAGTTTAAACAACCTCTGTTACAAATTTGTGGCAGAGGTTATTTTTTTGCTTTAATCTTTTTTGTTGTTACTGTAAACATTCCTGTAAAAGAAGGTTTACGGGCACTAGTTAATTTCTTAATCAACCATCCTTCTAATCTATGATGTAGCGGAATTAAAAATGAAGCAATTGTTACAAATATCAACAACTCCAATATGGGTGTATGGTTTGTAAGCTCTACTACAAATGGATGTAGGAATAGGGTTAGATATTCAAATAAGAGTAGTAAAGAAATTATGCCTAAAAATTTTATTACCCTTGGGTTTATTTTTCTGTGGCTTATATACAATGTAAACAAAAAGAAAATAGGAATAAAAATGCCTATGAATAGTAACTGTAATTGTTTTTTTCGTTCTTTTTTAGCTATCTTTTTATCTTCTTCTATTTGGTGCTGCCTAAGCTGCTCACTACTTGATATAATTTGCGATTGCCTTATTTTATCTTGCCCCATTACACTATCCTTTAAGGCAATTGAATTTTGCAAATATAATAAAGCACTATCTGGCTTATTGGCTTGCCTAAATAATTCAACTAAATATTGCGATGCATCTAACTGCCTTGAAATAAAGCCATCTTTTTTACCTATCATGTAAGATTGCCTAGCATAATACATAGCAGAATCTTTTTTATTTAACGCATTATACACTTTACCTATACCTAAGGCAGCTTCGCAAAACAAATCTTCATTAGTACTGGTTTTTAATTTTTGTATAGCGGCTAAATAAAATTGTAAGGCTGTTGTGTTATTATTTTGCTTTGCCAAAGCATTGCCTACGCCAACTTCCGACATGGCAACCTCATCACTTGTACCCGACGCTTTAGCTAATTCAAGCGATTTATTAAAGTAGGTAAATGAAGAGTCTAAATTATTTTTTCTAAAATAAGCTTCTCCCAAATTAAGCATTACACTATGCTTTATATAATTTATGTTGTAAAGTGTTTCTACCGAATCGGACTTGTGCAGATAAACTATTGCATTATCATACTCCCCAATTAATACATACATTAATCCAATATTATTTAGTGCTACGCTATAGTCTTTAGGCACTTTTCGTTTTTCTTCTATTTGTAATTTTAATAAATAATTTTCTAATGCCTTTGGGTAATTACCCATGTAATATTGCGATGCTGCTAATAGTGCCAATGCTTTTGACTCTCCTTCAATATATTTTATTCGTCTTGCTAACTGCAAGGCTTCTTGGGCTAAAAGTAAGGCTGTATCTGGCTTATTATCTTGATATTCTTTTGCTAACTGCCATAGCAAATTAACTTTGTTGGAGTCTTGCTTTTCGGCAATTAATAAAATTTTAAGTGTATCTGTTTTTTTGTATTGTGCAAGTACATTTGCAGCAAAAACAATTAACAATAATGCTAGTAGATTTAATTTCTTCTTCATAAATAAGGTGGTTACAAGATATTGCTAATATTTTACAAATAAAAGTGTAGTTTTAATAAACCTTAAACACATACATGAAAAAGCAATATTTACTGTTGACCGTTGCTTTACTAGTTAATATAACAATTGCACTTTCGCAAACTATTTATCAATCTATTTACGAAATTAAGTTTGGCTTATCTGCCAAAAGCAATAAAGATTATACCGCCTTGGTAATTAGAAATAGCGATGGGGCAAAGTATTTACGAGTAATTTATAAAAACAACAAAACTAAATTAAGTACTGCCTACGAGTTAATTTTTTTTGAAAACAGTACAGATTTTGCCAATGCTGCTAAAACCATAAAACCTACCTTGCTTTATGGTAAAGATAGTAGTGCATGCTTGCCTGTATTCTTCAATTATTTTTCTGCTGGAAGATATGATGCAAAAAAGAAAGAGGCTAGCGTTTATAAAAACAAAAAGATATTACCAGCATTTATATCATCATCTACGCCGTTACGAAGAGAAGACATAAAAGCCGATTACATCAAAAAATTCTTTTTAGAAAACGAAGAATTTTACCTTGATTTTATTGACCCCACAAAGCAGCAAACCCAAAGTACACCTTGGTTTTACTATATATCAATTGCTAATACCTTAGACAGTGCCATTGGTGCTGGTTGTAAAAAAGATTTAGAAAGTGTAAGCCCTTTATTTAAACGCATACCGTTTGAATTAGACTTGCCTATAAAAGAAATTACTGTCTTAGGCCCAACCTTTAGTAAGCAAAGTGTATTAAATGCCATTAACAGCATACAGCCTAAAAAGCAAGATATAGTTGTGTTTTATTATACTGGACATGGCTTTAGTTATAAAGATGATGATAAGGTAAAATTTCCGCAATTAGATTTACGAAGTAACCCACCAGTGTATGATGAAAAAATAATAAAAGCCTCTACTAGAAATATTGGTGAAGTATTTGAAATGATAAAAAACAAAGGGGCAAGATTAAATTTAGTAATAGGTGATTGTTGTAATAATGAAATTGAATTTTATCGTAAATGGCCCAACCCCATTCAAGTAACCAGAGAGCCTACTATAGCACCCAACCGAATTGAAATGGCTAATTTATTTTTGAAACACAAGGCAAATATATTAATGGCTGCAGCCAATAAAGAGCAGTATGCTGTGGTAGATGATTTATTGGGCAGTTTATTTACTTTTCAATTTAGCAATAAGCTTATTGCCGCATTATGGGGCAAAGCTAACAATGTAACTTGGGAGTATATTATTGAGCAAACTAATACTGCTACCTTAAATATGAGTAAAGGTTATAACTGTAGCTTAACTAATGAACCAAAGGCTTGTTACCAACAACCTATTTTTAAAATTGAGTAGCGTATCTGTCATTTCGAATGAAATGAGAAATCTAAAACAAGTTACAATATAAATTTCTCCTACGTCGAAATGACAAGGAGATGCTTATTTACTTTTATCCAATGGCGAAACAGGTGTTTGCCTGCACTTGTAAATTGAGTTTGTTTTTTGACTAAAGCAATCAGAATTGGCTGCTTTTTTAACCGTTTCGTCTTTAGCTACTTTCCAAATATCTTCCCAGGTTACATTGCTTTTAAAATTGCCTAAATAATATTCTAAGGTTTCTCTAAAGTTGTGAGAAAAGATACCTCCATCAACACCATTGCCTGCACTTAACTCTCCTTTGCTACTAGCGGTAAACAAATAACTTTTGCGTTCTTTATTTAAAAATAAATCGTAACCATTACGCAAGCTAAAACTTGTGGTAGATGGCCTCATTGTAATTTCTGTTTTGCTAGGCACCATAGTTAAGCCAATATCGTTATTGCAACAATCACTTACTACCAAAGTGAGCCTGTAATTTTTTGCCACAAGTCGGTTATAAATCATTTCTATATTAGGTGTGTTGGAAGTATTAATGGCATCCATATCATTATCTCGTAAATCTAAAAAAGGATATTGCTGCTCTACTTTTTCGTAATTAAAGCCATGTCCACTGTAATAAAAAATACAAATATCATTTGGCCCCATAGGCACATTATTTACCGCTTTCATTACATTATCTACATTGTAATCGTTGCCAGCAATAACTGTTTTATTAAACCCTATTTTTAGCCATTTAGCAATACTGCTAAATCTTGCAGTAAGTTTATCTTTATCTACTTCACAGGTTTTACCTATTTTACCATCGTTGGTATTAGCCACAAATATTAAGTGCATTTTTACGGCGTTGGCATCTGGCACTGTCATCCCTCTGGTTTCGTTTATTAGAGCTTGTTGGTTAAATAAGTTTTTATAAATTTCATCATCTTTAGTAAAATATTGCAAAACAAATTCTTGGGTTAAATCAGTTTCATTAATAAACCTAAGGTTATTAATTACTCCAGTAACATAATAATTTTTTTTAGGGTTTCTTATCTCTCTTGAAACACCTATCGGAATATATTGTTGAGCATTATCGTCATAATCAAATAAAAAAATTTCGTTGTAGAAAGTGTATGGTTGGCCTTTTACTAATATTGGCTCTATACCTACCAATGCTAATTTAGAGCTATCTACGGGTGTATCTTCTGGCTCATCTAAGCCATATACCTCATACATTTGTAAATCAAAAATGCGTTCAAGTTTATCTTTGGGGTAAGTAAAATTAATTCTAAAAAATCCTTGCCCATCTTCATTTCTCACTACAAATGCTTTATAGTCTTCTGTATAGCCACCTGCGTAAGTGTACGTATAATCAAATTCGTACATGGTTTGTGCCTTTGTAATACTAAGTAGCAAAAACAAACTAAATGTTATACAAATTATATACTTCATTTTTTAGGTATAAGGTTGTGTATATAAATGTACGAATTTGTGGGGAGGAATGCAAGTTGTTTCAATGGCTTTTAATTTTTAAACACTAGGGTAGGGGCTTTGGGGTAAAATGATTCGTTATTTTTATTGTATGAATATTGTACTATTATTGTAAGAATATCGTAGGATGAACGTATTATTAGTACTTTAGGTGGCTTGTGCCATGCTGCAATGATACTTGAATGATACTGTGGTAGTACAGAGTTGATCCGATGATGGGTGGACAGAGAAATATTTAAATCCAAGCACAGGACAACATTGGTTAAACTATATAATTGATCTCTGATTTCAAGTATTCATATAAAATAGGACTACATTCGGATTGACCGAAAAACTTAAACGCTTTGATTTTTTAAGTTAAGAATTTCTCTAAAACTTGAAAGAATATAATTTGAATTATATCTAAAACATAGGACAGCATTCGGTTTGACTGAAAATATAAAATTAAGGCTTACAATTTCAATAATTCTATTTTATCAAAAATTCCTGGCTTGTGTTTTTTAATTTTAATCTTCACAAATTTTGATGCTGGCATATTACTTTCCTTTACCACATTATTTACCGATACCAATACATTTGTTTCTGGAAAATAAGTTACTGTATTTTTTAAAGGAATTTGATATGCTACAATTTTAAACAAAGGAGCTATTCGTTCTATGCCATCATCATAATTAAAAAGATCTACTTTTTCTCCATCTTTAAAACCTGCTTTATCAATATCTTTTTGGTTCATAAAAATTACTCGCCTTTCATTTTTTATTCCCCTGTATCTATCATCCAACCCATAAATAGTGGTATTAAATTGATCATGTGTTCTTGTAGTAGCCATCATATATTCATCATCTGCAAGAATATTAATTGGTAACTCGGTTAATGTAAAAGGTGCTTTATCGCCAAAATCTTTGGTTTTAAAATTTCCGTCACGGGCAGCATTAGGTAAATAAAACCCTCCTTTTTTTCGTACTCTTTCGTTATAATTTTCAAAACCCGGGATACATTGTTCAATAGCATTTCTTACCTCATCATAATGATTTATATATTTCTGCCAATCCACTACCGATTTATTTCCCAAGGTTGCCATTGCCATTTTACATACAATATGTGTTTCGTTAATCAAATTATCCGACACTGGTTTTAAAATTCCTTTGGAAGATTGTACAACCCCCATAGAGTTTTCTGTGCTAATCATTTGAGCTTCTCCATTTACCATGTCAATATCACTTCGAGATAATGTAGGTAAAATAATAGCTTCTTTTCCATGCACCAAATGGGTACGGTTGAGTTTAGTAGAAACGACTACAGTAAGATTTAGTTTTCGCAATGCATTTGCTGTGTAAGTAGTATCGGGTGTGGCAGATAAAAAATTTCCACCCATGCAAAATAGAAATTTTACTTTGCCTTCATGCATAGCTTTAATGGCATTTACAACATCGTACCCTTTGTTTCGAGGAGGATTAAAACCATAATATTTTTGCAATCTATCTAATTGCTCATTAGTAGGTTTTTCATTGATGAGCATAGTACGATTGCCTTGTACATTACTATGTCCTCTTACTGGACAAACTCCTGCTCCTGGCTTACCAATGCTACCCTTTAATAAAAGAATATTCAGCATTTCTTTTATCATATCTACGCCATTGGGTTGTTGTGTAATACCCATTCCCCAACAAAAAATAATTCGTTTTTTAAACGCAATCATCTGAGCTGCTTCATAAATATCTTTTGCTTGTACACCACATTCTTCGGCTAAATTTTCTAATCTATATTTTTCAAACTGTTTTATATATTCTTCGTAACCTATTGTTTTTTTAGAAATAAAATTTTTATCAAAAACTTCACCAGGTGATTTTTTTTCAAAATCTAATAACAATAATTCCAATGCTTTTAGCAAAGCCATATCACCATTTATTTTTACTGGTAAATACAAGTCTGCTAATGTAATGCCTCCACCTATGATACCACTTATTTTTTGCGGATTGCGAAATCCCATCAAACCTGCTTCTGGCAATGGATTGATGGCAATAATTTTTGCTCCATTTTTTTTGCCTTTTTCTAAAGCACTCATCATTCTTGGAGCGTTTGTGCCAGGATTTTGGCCTACAATAATGATTAAATCCGTATCATAAAAATCTTCTAAAGTTACTGTGCCTTTGCCAATACCAATAGTTGGCAACAAGGCAGTGCCAGAAGTTTCGTGGCACATATTAGAACAGTCTGGCATATTATTAGTACCAAATTCTTTTGCAAATAATTGGTATAAAAAAGATGCTTCATTGCTGGTTCTGCCAGATGTATAAAAGGCAGCTTCATCAGGAGATTCTAAGGCATTCAAATGTTCTGCAATTTTTTTGAAAGCATTATCCCAACTTATAGGTTCGTAATGTGTTGCTCCTTTCGGCAAGTACATAGGGTCAGATAATCTTCCTAAATGACCAATTTGATAATCATCTAATTTTGCTAAATCAAACACAGAATTATTCTTAAAAAAATCGGCAGTAACTTTTTTGGTAGTAGCTTCTTCTGCCAAAGCTTTTACTCCATTTTCACAATATTCTCCCAATGCAGAACGGTCATCATCAGGGTCGGGCCATGCACAACTAGAGCAATCAAAGCCACTCTTTTGATTCATTGTAAACAGCGCTTTTCCTCCACGAAGGATTGTTTTTTCTTCGATTAAATCACTAATAGCAGCCTTTACTGCTGGTACACCGGCTGCCCATGTTTCTACTTTTGTTAGTTTTAAATCTAATAATCTATATGGGTTTTCTGCTGATGGATTTTGATTGTTTTCCAAGATTTTGCTTTTTATTTTTCATTTAAAAAAGATATTTGTACCTGTTTGCCAACATGATACAAATTAAATTTGCTTTCTTTTAAAAAGCCAATTAAAGTAATATCAAATTCTTTGGCAAGCTCCACAGCTAGGCTTGATGGAGCACCAATTGCAGCAATGATAACAATATCTGCAATTGCAGCTTTTTGTATTAATTCAAAACTTGCTCTGCCACTTAATAATAAAATATGTTGGTTTAATGGCAGCAAATTATTTATCAATGCTTTGCCAATTAATTTATCTAAAGCGTTATGTCTGCCTACATCTTCTTTTAAAAATAATAAGTCGCCATTTGGTGTAAATAATGCCGATGCATGAATACCTCCAGTTGATGAAAAATCGTTTTGGGCAGTGCTTAATTTTTGAAGCAATTGATAAAAGACTTCTGCATTAATAATTAAATTTGGTTTTGCATGAGCATTAAAAATACTTACTATTTTTATTGATTCTATTGAAGGTTTTCCACAAACACCACAGCTTGATGTAGTGTAAAAGTTTCTATCTGCTTGTTGCAAATGAGGCTCAAAATTGTCTACAAGTTCTACTATAACTATGTTTTGATTGAAATTTTGGTGAGAAATGTTTTTAATATTATTGTAGTTTGCAATAATACCTTCTGTAAATAAAAATCCAATGGCAAGTTCAAAATCATTGCCAGGTGTTCTCATTGTTACAGAAATATTCTTTTGTATTTTTTTTGATGATTCGCCATAAACTATTCTAATTTCCAATGGTTCTTCTATAGATACAAAATCAGTTATGGAACTGCTTGAAAGTTCAATAATTTTTTGAATTGTAACTTCTTTTTTTGAAGACAAACCAATCATATTTTTTTATTTAAAAATCGAAAAGTAAATTTATTATAATAATTTGTTTTGGGTAAATAAAATTTTTTGCTCATTTATACAATTTTCTATACTCAAAACAATTGGTTCTTGTATATTAAATTTAAAAACACACTCTTCCAATAGTTGTTGCCTTACCACTAATATTAAAGTAAATGCAAAGGAATTATTTAACAAATTTTTCAACATGCTAAAAAAGCCTTGTTCTTTTTTTATTTCTAAGGGTCCAATTTCATCAATGATTAAATAGTTTATGTTTTTATTTTTACTTTGTTCCAGTAGTATATTTTGGGCTTTGGTAAATGCTTCTAACGAAAAAAAATATTTTCCAACTTGCAAGCTTCTTTCATTTTTAACTGCTTCTATTTCAAAATAATTTTTTGTTGCAATATCATAAAACATTCTTTTATCATTAATAATAGGTGTAAGAATACCACCAACATTTGTTTGGTTGTTTATTGCTTGCAATAAAAAAGTAGTTTTTCCAGATTGAATTTTATCGGATATAATTATTATTTTATTCTTCACGACGTACAATTAATAAAGCTGTGTTATAAATAAAGTTTTTGAAACGACTTTTTTTCTTTTGAGACAAAAGCCAACTTTGTTGCACAATTGTCTTTATTGCTGGAAATAATAAAATAATTTGTTGAATTTGATTTTTGTTTTTTTCTTGAAAATTGATCATCCATTTTTTAATTATTTGTTGCAAAATGGGTGTAATTAAAAACATCCAGATTCCAATTATAATTACACCTCGTACAAGAATTTCTAGGATGGTAGGTTTTAAAAAACTAAAATTAAAAAATGGCAAATATGAAGCAATAAGTATAATTAATAGTAAACAACCTAGCCATGTTTTATATTTACTTTTATTTTTTTTTGCTTCGATTTCAAAATTTATTTCGGCTTCTGATAAATTTTTAATTTGTTTAAAAATTAAATTATTTTTATTTTCTTCTTGAATTTTTTGTATAATACAGATGTTAAAAATTCCGCCAAAAATTCCTGCCAATAAATAACAGCTTACATAAAAAATTACAATATAAAGTGAATAATGTATAGAATTGTGCAAAAAAGATTGCGTAATTTTATTTAGAAAAATGTCTATCGCATGCCAAAATGGTTTTCCAAAAATAATGGTAATGGTAATTAACTGTTGAAATGCCGAATACATTAATGAAAACAAGGTAAGTATAAACGCTTTTGGTTTAATAAATTTTTTATTTAAAAACAATAATGCTCCTGCACCACCTTGTATTAATACTGCTAAATAAGCCATTGGTGGCGTATGTGGGCTTAACATAAATTTGATGGCAATTACCAATAATGTTGCTTTTATTATTTCGCCCTTTTTATTGTTTCCAATGGCAATAAGCGTAATACAAACCGAAGCAATAAATGAAAGAATGAGCCCAGTAAAAGGCAACTTAAATATATGTAAAATACCACCCAGAAAGGATTCGCTAAAAGCCCAAAAAGCTGTTATCCGAAGTGTAACACTTGTTTTAAAAAAATTGTAATTCTGGGCTTCCATTGATTATTTTGTTGAATAAAATATTCATAAACATATTTGCAACTTAGTACATTTTTTTTATTTAATTATTTGATTATTGTAGCTTTAAATTTTAATAATTAAATGCGTTATTGTTTTTAAATAACTCTTGTAAAATTAGAAGCATGATAGGAATTATTCTTTGTGGCGGACAAAGTACAAGAATGAATAACAATGATAAAGGATTGGTGCTTTTAAATACAAAGACGTTGACGCATATTGCTTTTGAAAGTTTGAGCAGATTAAGCATTCCAATTTTAATATCTATCAATGAACATCAAGAAATTAATTATGCAAACAAATTTAATTCAAACCTATTGATTATAGACAACCCATCACTTTCTATAAAAGGTCCATTACGAGGAATTTTGTCTGCTCATTTGCAAAATCCAAACGATGATTTCTTCATTTTGGCTTGCGATTTGCCTTTGATAGATTTTCATTTACTGAAAGAACTATTTATTAAATATCAACAAAATAAAAGTTTCGATGCATTTGTTTTTACTAATGATAATGAAATGGAGCCACTTTGTGGTATTTATACAACTAATGCATTACAAAAAACAATTGCCTTATATAGTGGAAACAAATTAATTAAAAATAGCATGAAATTTGTTTTAAGCAACTTAAATGTTTATACAATTAAACTAGCTGAATCTCAAAAAAGAAGTTTTAAAAATTTTAATACTATTTCCGATTTAGATGGAATATAATTTTTAGTAAGCAACTAAGCCAAACTCTTTTATTGCTTTTGGGAAATTTTTATTTTCGTGGCCTGGTTTACACAATTTTAATAAAGTAAAACGTTGAAGTGTAGTAAGTTTTTGCCATTGTAATTGAGAAATAGTAATATTAAATTGATGTGCTTGTGTTTGAAGTATTGTTGGAATTTCGTTTAGGTTATCCCACAGATGATTTTCTTCAACAATAATAAGTGAGGGCAAACTATTTGCACTTTTTTCAATTAAATTGGAAAGATATATTTTGTATTTTGCTTTTTCTTCTATATCATTTATCGACATTGTAGCTAAAGATATTCGTTCTTCGATTTTGAATTTACTCCATTCAGATAATTTTAATTTTATACCAACTATATCCATTTTATATCGAATTGTCATTGGTATGCATCGCATATTTTCTTCTACAAAATCTTCTTCAAAATTAAAATATTCGATGCCTTTTAAATTTATAAATTCGGAGGGCTCTAATCTTTCTTTCATTTCAATTAAAATTATTTCTTTGAAAGCTAAACATTGTTTACGGAATTTACAAATAGTATTTTATTCTACCTCAAAAAAATAAATTATATAAATTTTAATTTTTAGTTACTCTATTTCGGAACTATACACCACATTTAGCAAACTATGTTAGCTGTAGTGCCTTTTATTCGGCGCCAGTTTCATTAAATAATATGTTTTCAATACTGTCTTTAATGTCAATAGTATCAGCATTTATTTTATTTTTTATTTTCAATTGCTTTTCACTTGCTGGTAACTCTTGAATGTATTTAATTGTCTTTCAATAGGTCTTATTCTTACTCCTACTTGGCCAATTGGCATTTTACATATCATCTACCTTTATTCCACAAGTATCCCATCAGTATTGCACAAGCATAGTGAAAGTATTAAAGCATGCCTTTTAGTTACATAACAAGCATAACCGTTAAAGCATGGCAATTTTAATCTACTTGCTTTCGCAAAATTAAAATATTAGCAAAAGTGATGACCATCATCTTATAGGCTGATAAAGGTTGCTTTTTATAAAAAAGATACATACTACCTTACTCTAACAAAAACTAAAACAATGAAAGCATATATAACATTACTAATAGCAACCCTATTAATGAGTTGTTCATCTTCAAAAATTACATCATCGTGGAAAGAGCCAAATACTACTACAGTAAATTTTAATAAAATAATGGTGGTAGCCTTGCTTAATACTAACGAAATGGCATTGCAACAAAAAATGGAAAAGCATTTGGTAGATGATATTAAAAGCTTTGGTTACAATGCAGTATCGGCCTTTGAGCAATTTGGCCCCAAAGCCTTTGCTAATGTAAAAGAAGATGAAATGCTTAGCAAAATAAAAAATGCAGGGGCAGATGCTGTGATAACTATTGTATTGCTAAATAAAGAAAAAGAAAAATACTACCGCCCAGCCGAAATTATGAGTACACCCTTTGCTAACGACTATGGCAGACTTTACGGTTATTTTAATAATATGCAAAGCCGTGTTATAAGTACGGGTTATTATGTAAGCAACACCAATTATTTTTGGGAAAGTAGCTTTTATAATTTGTATAGCAACAAACTTATTTATGTAGCTCAAACAAAATCTTTTGATCCTTCATCGGCTAATACACTTGCACATGAGTATGGTAAAAAAATTATAGCCGATATGTTTACCAAAAATATTTTGACCAATAAAAACTCGGTAATTAATAATTCTAATGAATAGCTGCAAAAGCAATTAACAAAACTATTAGTTGTAACTTTAATGTACATACAATTTACAAATGCAAAATACTTTTCAAAATAAGTTTAAAGCACTACATGCAGTTGCTTATCAATTTACCACCAATAGTGCAAAGGATAAACTAAAATGCTTTAATGAAATTAGTAAGCAACCTTTTGTCGTTAGTAAAGTATTGTTTGATTATCATGTGGTATTATTGTTTACGCTTACGCATGCTGAAAACCAAGCCTTGCTACATCAAGCAGAAGCAGAACTACAAAGGCTAACTAATTTTATAAAAAAGCATGCAAACCATCCATTGTTTGCAGATAGTGGCTTGCCTTATACCACCATGCTTACTAGGTTTACACAAGATGCTTTTAACGACTTAGTAAAAAACAACCATGTACAAATTGAATTAGAGTCTTTAAATAATGACGCATTTGATTTGAACAGTTTTTTAAACATTACCATGC
>JAGNRZ010000065.1 GCA_017988335.1 Ferruginibacter sp. | reverse complement strand
GCTACTCCCATATTTGCAATGGCTTGTATAACTAAAGTAAAACTTAACGCCAACGCTAAAAATGCACCAAAAGCATAAGGGCATTTTTTATATAGCCGAATACACCTATACAAAAACAACAGGTAAATAAACATCATAAATGTTGCACCAAAAAAGCCATACTCTTCAATTATTATTGCGTAAATGAAATCGCTGTAACTATGTGGTAAAAAATTACGCTGTTCACTGTTGCCAGGCCCTAGGCCTATCCAGCCACCTTTTGCAATAGCAATTTTTGCTTGGTTTGTTTGATATAATTTTTCGCTATCGGTATTTTTATTAGTGTATATAAATGTTTGAATACGACTAATCCAAGTTGGTATTCTGCCAGATGAAAAAATAGCTGGAAGGTCTTTTGATTTTTGTTGCTCTTTATCGTAATATTTTGTAGCAACGCTTACCAAAATAATAACAGGCACTAAGCCTATGGCTATTGTAGCTAATATGTGTTTTGTGCTAACTCTTCCTATAAACATTAACAATAAACTTGTAGCACCCACTAATAATGCAGTAGATAAATTAGCCGGTGCTATCAACATACATATAATACCTACAGGAATTATTACTGGTAAAAACCCTTTTTTAAAATCTTTGATTACAGCCTGCTTACGACTTAATTGTAAACTTAAATACATAAACAAAGCCAGTTTTGCTAAGTCGGATGTTTGAAAAGTCATGTTAATAACAGGCAACTTAATCCAACGACTTCCTTCATTTAATTTTGTTCCAAAAAATGTAGTGTATAACATTAAAGGAATAGAAATTAAGAAAAGTATTTTAGCCACTCTTGCATAAATTGTATAGTTAACTCTGTGAGCAAAATAAATAAGCATAACACCCATTACAATAAATGCAAGTTGCTTAAACAAATAACTTTCGGTACTCTTACTGTATTTATAAGCTAATGAACCTGTACTACTATACACTACTAACAAACTGGCTAATGTAAGAATAACTACAATACCCCATATAACTTTATCTCCCTTGGTTTTAGAAACAAGGTTGCTACCTACATTAGTAAATGAAGGGTTAAAAAATTGCTTTATGTTTACGTTTTGTTCCATTTACCTCACCCCAACCCCTCTCCAAAGGAGAGGGTACTGGAAGATTATTTTTTATAGTTCTTTAACGGCTTGTTTAAATTGGTTACCTCTATCTTCATAATTTTTAAATAAATCAAAGCTGGCACATGCTGGGCTTAACAAAACACAATCGCCTTTTTCGGCAAAATGAAAAGCTGCTTGCACAGCCTCTGAAGCACTTGTGGTATTAACAATTAATGGCATTACATCGCCAAATGCTTCATGAATTTTTAAATTATCGGTACCCATACACACTATGGCTTTTACTTTTTCTTTTACTAATTCTTTAATTAAAGAATAGTCGTTTCCTTTATCTACACCACCTAAAATAAGTATAGTTGGCTTTTCCATGCTTTCTAAAGCAAACCATGTACTATTTACATTTGTAGCTTTACTATCATTAATAAATTCTACGCCTTTAATAGTTACTACAGGCTCCATTCTATGCTCTAAGCTTTCAAAAGTTTGCAGTGCTTCTCTAATTTTTTCTTTACGAATGTCTACTGCTGTAGCTGCTAAACTTGCTGCCATACTATTATATTGATTATGTTTTCCTTTAATTGCAAAGTCTGATATGTTCATTTGCATCTCTTCGTTTTTCCATTTTAAGTGCATTTTTGCATTTAGCAAATAGGCACCTTGTGGCAGTTGTTTACTCATGGTGAATGGGGCTAGTGTTGATTTAATGGTATAGTTAGTAATATTATTTGTTGTTACTTCATCATCTAATGAATAAATGAATACATCATTTTCATTTTGATTTTCTACAATTCTAAATTTGCTGTTGATATAATTTTTAAACTCATAATTATATCTATCCAAATGATCTTCTGTAATATTTGTTAGTACAGCTACATCTGGTTTAAACGTTTTTATATCATCTAATTGAAAAGAACTAATTTCTGCTACGTACAAAGGCTTTGGCGCTACTGCTACTTGCTTGGCAAAAGAAAAACCAATGTTACCTACCACCGCACAATCTAATCCTGCTGTTTTGCAGATGTGATAAATAAGCGATGTTGTTGTTGTTTTTCCATTGCTACCTGTTATTGCAATTATTTTACTATTGCCTTTGTGCCTATATGCCAATTCTATTTCACTAATAATTTCAATTCCTTTTGCTCTTATTTTTTTTACCAATTCATTTTTTTCAGGAATGCCTGGGCTTTTCATTATTTCATCTGCACTTAAAATTTTTTCTTCGCTATGCTGTGCTTCTTCAAAATCAATTTTATATGCTATTAATTCATCTTTAAATTCTTCTTTTATTTTACCTCCATCACTTACAAAAACAGTATAGCCTTGCTGCTTAGCTAAAATAGCAGCTCCTACTCCGCTTTCGCCTCCTCCTAATATGACTATCTTTTTGTTCATCGTTTTAAAAAAAATGGTTCTTCAACAGCATAGAAATTAATGGGTGGTATTCCTTTGGATAATTAGATTTTCATAAGTAATGGTTTAAAATTGAAAAACATAGACACGGAATGTTCGGCCTTTCAATACTATTTTTATTATCTTAATTTTAATGTTACTATTGCCATCACCACACTTAAAATAGTTACAATCCAAAAGCGTACTGCAATTTTACTTTCGTGGTATCCCTTTTTTTGATAGTGATGATGCAATGGGCTCATTAAAAATATTCTTCGTCCTTCTCCATATTTTCGTTTAGTGTATTTAAAGTATGCCACCTGCATCATTACACTTAGGTTTTCTACTAAAAACACAAAACAAAAAATTGGTATTAATAATTCTTTACGTACAATAATGGCTAATGCTGCAATTATTCCACCCAATGCAAGGCTGCCTGTATCTCCCATAAAAATTTGAGCAGGGTAACTATTGTACCATAAAAAGCCAATACATGCTCCTACAAATGCCGCAATAAAAATGGATACTTCGCCGAGGTTAGGTATGTACATGATATTTAAGTACTCGGCAAATTTTATATTACCACTTACATAAGCAAATATGCCCAAGCAAATGCCAATGATGGCACTTACGCCAGTTGCTAGCCCATCTAAACCATCGGTAATATTGGCTCCATTACTAACAGCAGTAACAATAAATATTACAATGATGATGTAAAGAATGTAGGCATAACCCCTTAATCCTTCTGGTAATAATTTAGCATAATTAAATTCATGGCTTTTAACAAATGGAATGGTAGTAATAACATCTTTTACATTCACATACTTATGAGGCACACCATCAATATTTCTAATAATTACACTATCGCCAATCCATTTAGTATTATCTTTAGCGGCTTCTATTTCTTTCCTAACCTCCTCTTTATTTGCACCATATACTTCTCTTTGCACAGTTACACTTGGTGTAAAATATAGAGTAGCCCCAACTATTATCCCCAACATTACTTGTCCAAAAATTTTAAACCTGCCTGCTAATCCATCACTATCACTTTTTTTGTATGCTATTCCTTTTTCTTGTGCAATACGCTTTGCTCTTAATTTTAAATAATCATCAATAAAACCAATAGCACCTAGCCACACAGTACATAGCAACATTAATCGTACATATACTTTATCTAAATTGGCAAATAATAAAGTAGGAATTATTATGGCTAAAAGGATAATAATACCACCCATGGTTGGTGTACCTTTCTTCTGTTGCTCACCTGCTAAACCAAGGTCTCTAACACTTTCGCCTAGCTGTTTGCGTTGCAAATAGGTGATTAATTTTTTTCCGTAAACAGTTGTAATAAATAAGCTTAGCATTACAGCCAATAGTATTCTAAAGGTTTGAAATTTAAACAAACCACTGCCAGGAAAATTAAATCCTTCTTTTGTTAACCAATCAAATAAATGATACAGCATAATAATTTGATAATTCGATAATTTGCTAATTCCTTACAGTTATAGCAGTTTATTTAATTACACACTTTTATTTTTCTAATAATTCAAACATTTCTTTCAATACCTTCTTATCATCAAAATCATACTTCACTCCTTTTATCTCTTGATATTTTTCGTGTCCTTTTCCTGCTACCAATACAATATCTTGATACGTTGCTAAACTCACTGCTGTTTTAATAGCTTCCTTTCTGTCTGCAATGGTTATTACTTTTCTTTTAGCTGCAGCATTTACACCTTTTTGCATATCGGCTAAAATTTCTTCTGGCTCTTCGTTACGTGGATTATCGCTAGTAAGAATAACTTTATCGCTATGCTCACAGGCTACTTCCGCCATTATAGGGCGTTTAGTTTTATCTCTATTACCGCCGCATCCAACAATTGAAATTATTTTTTCGTGGCCTTGTCGTAACTTTTTTATTGTAGCCAATACATTAATTAAAGCATCTGGAGTGTGTGCATAGTCAACAATGCCTATTACATTTTCTTTTTGGCTTACGATGTAATCAAATCTTCCTTCTGCTCCGTTTATGTTACTTAAAATTTGCAACACATTGCTTTTATCTTCGCCAAGCGCTACCGCTGCAGCATACACTGCTACTAAATTATAGGCATTAAATTCTCCTATCAATTTAAAATGTACATCGGTATCGTTTATTGAAAGATGTAAGCCTGATAAACCATTATCTAAAATTTTGGCTTTATAATCTGCAATAGTTTTTAGGCTATAAAATATTTTTTTTGCAACTGTATTTTGCAACATTACCATTCCTCTTTTATCATCTGCATTACTTATAGCAAAAGCATTTTTAGGTAAATTATCAAACCATTGCTTTTTTACTTTTATATACTCATCAAAAGTTTTATGATAGTCTAAATGATCATGAGTAATGTTTGTAAATATGGCACCAACAAATTCTACACCAGCAATACGATGCTGATGAATAGCATGGCTACTCACTTCCATAAATGCATAGGCACACCCTTCATTTACCATTTGATGTAATAATGCATTTAAGCTTATTGCATCTGGCGTAGTATGAGTAGATGGAATAACCACATCTGCAATTTGATTTTGGACAGTGCTAATCAATCCACATTTATAACCTAAAGCAGTAAACAAATTGAACAACAAGGTTGCTACAGTTGTTTTACCATTTGTGCCTGTAACACCTACTAATTTTATTTTTGCAGATGGATTGTTGTAGAAGTTACTACTCATAACCCCTACTGCTATTTCTGCATTTTCAACTTGTACATAAACAATTGATGAATGAATTGTAGCAGGTAAATTTTCACACACAATTACTGACGCCCCTTTTTCAATAGCAGTTTCAATAAAATTATGTCCATCGCTAACAGTTCCTTTAATAGCTACAAAAGCATTGCCTGCAGCCACTTTACGAGAATCTATCTGCAAGCCACTAACTTCTACAGTTGTGCTACCTGCAATGGATTTAATATTTACTTTATATAGTATGCCTTGTAAAATCAATTTAATAATAATGTTATAGTTTGATTTTTTTTATAAATAGTACCTGCGGCAATAGATTGATTTACCACTTTTCCTTTACCGCTTACCACTGTTTTTAATCCTATAGTTTCTAAAGTATTTATTGCATCTTTTAAGCCCATGCCAACCACATTTGGCACTGTATTTTTTACAACCACAATATTTTTACCAGCTACCACTTTATTATTTTTATAACTCACTTGCTGTAAAGCATTTGAAGTACTGTTAGCATTGTAACTAATATTCATTTGACTAAAAATAGATTTTACATCTTTTGATGTGCCGTAGTAATTGTATTGTAAAGTATCTGCACCCAAATTAGATTTATACTTTTGAGTACTTAAATATCTACCATAAATTCTATCTGCTATTTCTTTAAATACCCTACCCGATACATCTGCGCCATATACCAATTTTGATTCTCTTGTATTTTGTACTACAACCGCCATTGTATATTTTGGGTTTTGTGCAGGAAAATATCCAATGAAAGAAGACTGATAAATTTTATTTCCTTTATTATATCCTTTATTATTTAACGCCGTTACAGCTGTACCAGTTTTACCAGCAATTTTATAAGCACTATCAAATAAAATTTTATGCCCAGTACCATGTACACTATCTACAACAGCACTTAAGCACTCCTGCAATTGTTTTAAAGTTTCGTTGCTACAAATTTTTTCCACCAAAATTTGTGGCTGAATTTGACGTAATTCAACACCATATTGTTTTACAGCACTAACTAAATAAGGCTTCATTAGTTTGCCATTATTTGCTACTGCGTTATAAAATGTAAGCATGTGCAATGGCGTTACCAACTCTTCGTAACCATGTGCCATATAAGGGATGGTTGTATTTGCCCAACTTCTATTGGTTGGTTTTTTTATTGTTGGCTTTGCAGATGATGCTGTAATATCTACACCTGTTAAAACATCTAACCTGTATTTATGTAAGTTGCTTATAAATTTTGATGGTTGGTTATGATAATACTGATCGGCCAACTTAGCAAAAGCAACATTGCTACTTCTTAAAAATGCTTCTTTAACTGTCATAGCTCCTGCACCCAAATGAGAGTCTTTAATGCGTAAGCCATAAAAATATTTTGCACCGCCTTCGCAATCCACAATTGAATTTTTTGTTACATAGCCATCTTCCATCAAGCTCATTAAAGTAGCTAGTTTAAAAACAGAGCCTGGCTCTGTAGCTTTTGCAATACCATAATTTAAATCTTCGGCATAAGTACCATCTGCTTGCTTACCCAAATTTGCAATGGCTTTAATTTTACCAGTTGCTGTTTCCATTACTATAGCTGTACCATGCAAAGAGTTATTGTTTACTAACATGTTCATCAACGCATTTTCTGCAACATCTTGCATGTAAGTATCTAGTGTGGTAATAATATCTTTTCCATTTTCTGGGTCAACTTCTGCACCATCAACAGGTACATAAGCACCAGCAGCATATCGCATTAAACGCTGGCCTGTACTGCCTTTTAGCAAACTATCATAGCTTCTTTCTAATCCTACATTTTTAGTGCTATCCTCTCTTGACAATCCAATTGTTCTATTGGCTAATAAAACATAAGGGTTAATGCGTTTATCTCTAGTATCTATAATAAAGCCGCTTTTATTTCTGCCTTGCCTTACCAAAGGAAATGAACGTAGTGCCTTATATTCTGAGAAAGATATTTTCTTTTTCAATGTAAAATATCTATCCTCATTTTTATAACCCAGCTGCAACATCTTTTTGTATTCAGCAGTACTTTTATCTTTAAATAAATTAGATAAACTCCAGCTTAACGAATCAATATTTTCTTTAAACCTTTTTCCATTTTTTTCTCTCAACCCTTCTGCACCAAAATCAATAAACACATCAAATATGGGAACAGAAGTGCTAAGCATATTACCATCTTCACTATATATAGTCCCTCTTTCTGCTTGAATTGGAATAAACCTTGTATGCAAACTATCTCCCATACTTTTCCAATGTTTACCTTCTACTTGTTGAATATAAAAAGTACGCCCTAGCACTACAAAACCTAGTAGTGCCATTGCTATAAAACAGAGATATACTCTCCACAATATGTCTTTTTTTATATCCATATCCCTTATGGGATTTTGTTTTTTATTTTACCGTATCTGTTAACAATACAGGTGGTGTTAATAATTCTTTTAAGCCTAGTGGTTCTACTGCTTTTACTAATTCACTTGCTTTACTTCTAAAAATCACTTCGCTTTTTACTGTTTTAAACTCGTATTCTAATTCCTTAATTCTTTTTTCGGTTGTGCTTATTTTACGTGCCATTTTATCGTTGAAATGCCCGTTATATATATATATTACTGCCAGTAATGATAAAAACAAAAAGAAGGGTATATTTTTTTCAACCCACTTATAACTCAACATTTTTTTCCACTCTAGCTTTTGACTAGGTGCAGATGGTTGTTGTTTTATATTTTTTGTTTCTGTCATTTTTATTTTACTTATTTCTTCTCTGCTACTCTTAGTTTTGCACTTCTACTTCTTGAGTTTTGTTTTAACTCTTCCGCTGTTGCTGTTATTGGTTTTTTGGTAATAATGGTTAAAGGATTATGAGGTTTTGTTCCATATACATCATCTTCTTCTATTTCTACTACACTTCCTGTTTTAAAAAAGTTTTTTACTATTCTATCTTCTAAGGAATGAAAAGTGATGATGGCTACTCTGCCTTGGGGTTTTAAAATGGGCGGAATTTGTTGTAATAAATTTTGTAATACATCTAACTCACTATTTACTTCAATACGCAAAGCCTGAAACACCTGGGCAAAATATTTTTGGGGATTACCTTTAACCGCAGTGTGAATGGCTTTTTTAAATTCGTTAATAGTTTTTATAGAAGTAATACCTCTTTGTTCTACAATAGTTTTGGCTAATGTTTTTGCATTGGTTACTTCGCCAAATTTTTCGAAAAGTTTATGCAGCTGTTGCTCCGTAAATTCTGCTAAAATTTTAGCAGCAGTAAGGGTTTGGCGTTTATCCATACGCATATCCAAGTCGGCATCAAAGCGTATAGAAAACCCTCTATCTGCTTCATCAAACTGATGGCTGCTTACGCCTAAGTCTGCTAAAACACCATCTACCTCATTTATCTTATGCAATTTTAAAAACCGTTGAAGGTGTTTAAAATTTTGTGGTATAAATAGCACTCTATCATCATTAGGGATATTTGCTTTTGCATCTTCATCTTGGTCAAATGCAATTAGTCTTCCCTCCTCATTTAATTTTGACAAAATAACTTTACTATGTCCACCACCACCAAACGTACAATCAACATAAATACCATTTGGCTTTATAGCCAACCCATCAATAACTTCATTTAATAAAACGGGTATGTGGTAACTGTCCATTTTTTATTTATTAGTTTACTTGTTAATTGGTTAATTAGGTTTATTTAAATAGTTCTTTTCCTAATTACCTAGTTAACTGCTTAACCATTTAACCCTTCCTCTTTATTCATTACCTCATTAGCTAAATCGCTAAAAGCCTGCGGTGTAAAAGTGTCAAAGAACTGTGTGTACTTATTTTTATCCCAGATTTCTATTTTATTTACTGCCGATACCAATACTATATCTCTACTATCTTTATCAAGCCCTGCATGTTCTATCAAATTTTTTGGTAACAGCAACCTACCTGCACTATCTAACTCCACTTGTGTTGCACCATTTAAAAAGTAACGGCGAAACTCTCTTACCTTAGGGTCAAAATCATTCAACTTGCTAATTTTTAAAAAGATAGGATCCCAGCTTTGCTGTGGATATAAGGTTAGGCATTTTTCAAAGCCTCTATTAATCACAAAATGGTTGCCTCCCTCTACCGGTAGCTGCTTTTTAAAGCCCACCGGAAGCAGAAAGCGACCTTTTGAGTCAATAGTTGCTTCATATTCTCCTAAAAAACCTATCATTTACAGTAAATTAGCACTTTTAAAACATAAATCTACACAAATAAACACATTTTCCCACCTTTTTAAGCATTTAACATATAACATATTTATCCACAAGCTAAAAGCCTTTGTGGTATTGGTTATAAGCTATTTTTTGGGGAAAATGATGTGAATTAGTTGTGAAATAGTGTGGATTACTGTGAATTTGGATGCTTTTTACATAGAAAGTGGGATTGTAACAATAAAACTACTTCCCTTGCCTGGGGTGCTTTCGGCTTTTATAGTTCCTTTATGAGCTTCAACCATAGTTTTTACGTAACTAAGCCCCAAGCCAAAGCCTTTTACATTGTGTACATTACCTGTATGGGCTCTATAAAATTTTTCAAAAATTCTATTTAAGGTTTCTTTATTCATACCAATACCATTGTCTTCAATTTTAATACGAATTTGCTTGCCTGTATTTTGGGTAGATAGTTTTACTAATGGCTTTTCATTAGAATATTTTACAGCGTTATCCAATAAATTATTTATAAGATTAGTAAAGTGTACTTCATCTGCCATTATTAAATCTTTTTCAGCCATTTTATTTACTTCAAGCTTACCACCCTTTTCCTCAATTTGCAGTGTAATATTATTTAATGCAGCCTTTATTAATTCATGTGCCGATAGTTTTTTTAGGTTCAATTGCACTTCTTGCTTTTCAAGCAAAGCCGCTTGCAGTATAGTTTCTACCTGCTTATTCATTCTTTTATTTTCTTCCTTTATTATTGCCGTAAAGTAGTTTGTTTTTTCTTTATCGTTAACTACTTTTTCATTTTTTAATGCATCAACTGCTAAGGAAATAGTGGCAAGCGGTGTTTTAAATTCATGCGTCATATTATTAATGAAATCGTTTTTAATTTCACTTAATTTTTTTTGACGCAACAATGTTCTTACCGTTATAAAAAAAGCAGTAGCAATAATTAAGGTAAATAAAGCCGCCCCTGCAAAAAACCAAAACATATCTTTTAAAGCAATTTTTTTTTGATTGGGGACTATTACCTGTAGCTCTTCTTCTCTAGCTAAATTTTCTAATGCACTGCCCGATTCAGGTATTAAAGGAAACCTATAATTAAGGTTGGTAGTATCAGTATAATACTTTAAAAAATTATCACTCAACAACTGCTCTCCTGCAATTGAATTAGTTGCTATGGCAAATTCAAACGAAATTTTTTCTAACCCGTATTTATTAAATGCTTTTCTAATTACTTCATAAATTTCATCCTTAGTAAAACGCTGCATTACAGATGGCTTTAGTACTTGCAGTTGAATTTTATCTGATGGGAAGAAAAGGTCGCTTTTTTTATTTAGGTTTAAAATAGATGTTTTTTCATCCATCAAACTATATGAAGCATCGCCAACAGCTGCTGTAATTCTTGAGTTTAGCTCAATTTCTTTTGCATCTCTTGCACTATCAAGCCATAGGTACTGAAAAAAAATAATTCCCAATAAAGAGAGTGTAATTAATACCGTAATTATAGGCAAAGTTTTTTTCATCTTAAGCAAAAATAGCAATGATAACAAAGTTACAAGTTAACCTAAAAAAATTTAACGTAGGTTTATACATAGCAAAATAATTACTATTTTACAAGATGAATACACCGCAAACTGGTAGCTTGTTAATTGCAGAGCCTTTTTTAAAAGACCCAAATTTTATTAGGACTGTTGTACTAATTTGTGAAAGCAATAGCGATGGTGATTTTGGCCTTGTACTAAACCGATTAATGGAGTTTACCTTAGATGAGCTAAATGATAGTTTTGAAGGATATAAAATTCCACTGTACTATGGTGGCCCTGTGCAGCCCAATCATGTACATTTTATTCACCAATACCCCAACTTGTTTAACGATGCTATAAAAATTGCCGACGGCATTTACTGGGGTGGTAATTTTGAAACATTAACCAGCCTAATAAAATCTAACGGTATTGATTTAGAAAAGATAAAAATATTTATGGGCTACAGTGGTTGGGATACTCATCAATTACAAGATGAGGTAAAAGAAAATACTTGGTTAACAGCACCAGCCAATAGCAATATTGTATTTAAAACAACACATCATCAAATATGGAAAAGTAGCCTTACACTGTTAGGTGCTAAATATCAAATGATGGCAAATTTTCCTATTGACCCTCAATTAAATTAACATTGTTATATTCTTTATTAAAATTTCCGGCTAAACTTGCATTGCAACTTTATTGTAAAAAATTACAAATAAATCATAAAGCTATTGCAGCCACAAAAGGCCCTTTGTTGTTAGCTTGCAATCATCCCAACTCTTTTTTAGATGCTATATTATTATGCACCATTTTTAATAGACCAGTTTATTCGTTAGCCAGAGGTGATGCTTTTAAAAAAAACTGGGCTGCCAAAATTTTAAACGCCTTACATATTTTACCTGTATATAGAGAAAGAGAAGGCACCCAACATTTGCAAAAAAATTACGACACTTTTGATGCCTGTATAAATATTTTTAAGCAAGATGGTATTGTATTAATTTTTAGTGAAGCATTGTGTATTAACGAATGGCATTTACGCCCTCTAAAAAAAGGTACTGCAAGGCTTGCTGCTAGTGCATGGCAACAAAATATACCACTACAAATTTTACCTATTGGTATTAACTATAGCAGCTTTACTGCTTTTGGAAAACATATTATTATTAATGTTGGCGAAATAATTAACAAAGAAAATTTTGCAAATGTTATTAATACCGATGGTAAATTATTAAATGATATTACATTAACCATACAAAGCCAATTAAGTAATTTGGTTTATGAAATACCAAAGGCAGATACAGAAAAACATAAGCAAGTATTTGCTTTGCCAACACCTATTTTAAAAAAGATTGTACTTTTTTTGCCAGCATTTTTAGGTTTACTACTTCACCTACCATTTTATTTTCCATTGCAAAAATTTGTACAAAAAAAAGCATTGCACACTGGGCATTACGATAGTATTATTTTAGGTAGTTGTTTTTTAGGCTACCCGTTTTATTTATTATTGATTAGTTTATTGGTGTTGGCTTTTGGTGGCGGCTGGTGTGGGTTTTTTAGTTTTTTGGTAATGCCTGTGTTGGCTTGGTGTTGGGTGAGGTGGAAGGGGTGAGAATTAACAAACTACCTTTTAAGTAAATGATTTGTATATTGTATTAAGATTGCCGTTGGTTGAAAACTAGAGAGCGGCGGAGACCGTAGCGGAGAACACCAACGAAGGCAAAAAATAGAAAAAAAGGGCGAGGAAACAAGTAGAGTAAGAAAAATATCTTGTCCTAAAATAAGTTTTCGCCGCTTCAGTTTTTTAGTAATGCCTGTGTTGGCTTAGTGTTGGGGGAGGTGGAAGGGGTGAGAATTATAACCACAGATACTTCGACAAGCTCAGTACACAGATTTATTTCACAGATTACATTGATTTTTTGATTTTTGAGTTTTATTATTTTAATACTAGCTTTACTATATGTTGCAGGTACGCCAACACACTAATACCCTTGCTTCGATACGCTGCAACGGCAACGTATTTGCTACGGTGAAAGAAACAACAGATAATTAATGAGATTCTTATTTATTTCTATAATAATTGTTAGTTATTGCTCATCTTTTGGGCAAGACAGTGCTTTCATTTTATATTTAAAAAAAAATATTAGGATTCCTTTAGTTGGTGAGCAGGTTTCGTTTGAAGATTCATTATACAGACATAGATTGTTTCGAATTAAAGAAAGCTCCTTTTTTATAATTACTTTCTCGGTTAAAGATTCGTCATATATTGAATGTGGGAAACTGTATAGTATATATTCTGAAGGGAAAAAATTAGTTAGGGATAACAAATGGATTGTTTTAAAGGATGGCGAAATTGAAACTTTTAATACGATTTTTTTCAATTTATTGGAGATGAGAAAGCTTCCAACAAAAGAGAACTACCTCAACTTATAAATCAGAGAAGGCGAATTAAGAAAAATAAAATTAGGAAAGTTGTGACTAATTATTATTAGTGGTTTTTGCCGATGTTGGTGTGTATATTTGTAATAACTATTTAGTTATGCTATAATAATTTTGCGTAATTCTTAAAAATGGTAGATAATATTATAGCATAGTTCTTATTTTTTTGTTTAGAGATGTAAATCAAAATATCATTATAGAGTTCATAACTTTCGCAACTTGCCATGGAAGAATATGGTCTATCACCAATTTTAGCCTCAATTATTCTATTCAATCCGATAATATTCTCAAATAATCTAAAAGGTAAAATATCTTCATTATTTTCCTTGATAAGAACTGGAAGTGCACCAATTAATTTATCAACATAACAAAATTTTTCAACCATATTTATTTCTCTTCTAGTCACTTTAGTTATAGACCCTTGGTATGATTGTAGAAATTTATTGATTGTGTTAACATTGGAACTATCTATAATAAAGTGATCAAGGCACCCCCCATAATTATTATTTATTATGGAATCTGTATTAATTTTTTTATTATGGAATTGATATAATACTAAAGACTTAAATATGATTTCGTGGCGATAATTTTTTAATAAATTATCAAACGTTAACTTATCATTAATATTCTGAGCTCTAAGCTGAATAGAAAATATCAAAAATAATAGACTGATATATATTTTTATAGCTGACTTCATTAAAATAAAAATTGATTAAAAAGTATTCTCCCCCGTCTGGTTTTCAACCAACGGCAATCTTTTTACCACTAGCTTTTCTAAACTAAATTTACATAAAAAATGCCGCAAAATGCGGCATCTTTAATAATATAAAAAAAATCAAATTTTAAATTTCTTCAGCACCTTCTATCAATACAGTTGTTTTGTTATTGATAATTTCGGCAAAGATACTTGGACAAACTCAGTACAATGATTTTTTGGTGTTTGAGTTTTATTATTTTTAATGTTAGCTTTATGATCTGTTGCAGGTACGCCAACGCACTAATACCCTTGCTTCGATACGCTGCAAAGGCAGCCTACCTGCAATGGCGAAAAAGACCTTAGTGGCGAACACCAACGGCGGTTAAAGGATAAAAATTAAATAAAAAATAGTGAAAAAGATATTTTTAATAATACTGAGTGTGCAAATTGTATTTAGTCTTTTTTCTATGAAAAATGAACTCAGTAATGATGGGTATTTTGAAATAGGATTTCCATTAAAATTATTCAAATGGACTAATGGAAAAATTTACGGGCACTTTGAAAATGGTTTTATTTTGAAAGGAGTTTTATGTAATGTGTTTTTATTAATTGGTATTACTCTAATTGTATATTATGCCAACTTATCATACATAAATAGAAAAAAAGGGCGAGGTAACAATTAGAGTAAGAAAAATGTCTTGTCCTAAAATAAGTTTTCGCCGCTTCAGGTAGACCGCCTTTGCTTCGATACCTGCAACGGCGGTGACCGTTGCGGAGAACACCAACAACGGCGAAGATACTTCGACAAGCTCAGTACACAGATTTATTTCACAGATTACGTTGATTTTTTGGTGTTTGAGTTTTATTATTTTTAATGTTAGCTTTATGATATGTTGCAGGTTCGCCAACGCACCAATGCCCTTGCTTCGATACGCTGCAACGGCAGCGTACCAGCAATGGTGAAAAGAAAAATGATAAATATGATTATTAACAAAACACTGTTTTTATTCTTTCTTGTGTTTTTTGCCCAAAAAAATATCAGTATTGCTCAAGTTCAAAGAAAACAAAAACATATCACTTCTACAAAGGAATGTTTTATGTTAAAGTTTGGTTATAACCTTTTATTTGTTGAGACTGATTCAAATTATTTTTTAAAAAATGATACTATTGAAATTTTACAAATTTGTGCAGTAAATCCTCAGGCTGTATTTGGCAGATCCTATAAATTTTTTGATAATAAAGTTAATACATATACTATAAAATCTATACCTGCAAGAGAACCTCAATATGATAAAAAAAATGATTCCTTAATTGCATGGTGGAGTGATACTTTGCATATTTTTAGAGTAACTTTATTTTTTCAAAATAATTTAAATAAACCTGTTTCAAAAAATTCTTTAAGTTATAAT
>JAGNRZ010000064.1 GCA_017988335.1 Ferruginibacter sp. | reverse complement strand
CGTTTAAACCTGTGGCCTAAAATGAAAATTAATTACCCAACAGAAGCAAAAGGGCAATTGTATATACCCGCCATAAATACCTTGTTGTTTTTTGGTTGCGTAGGTATAGTATTATACTTTAGAGAGAGTAGTAAAATGGAGGCAGCTTATGGCTTAGCTATTACTCTATGTATGTTAGCTACTACCATTTTATTTGCCAATTATTTAATTACAAAGCGACGAAAACCTATATTTATTTATCTTTTTTTAGTGGTGTACTTGGCTATTGAGGTAAGTTTTTTAATTGCTAATTTAGATAAATTTCCTCATGGTGGTTATGTTACATTAATTGTAGGCGGAGCATTGTTTGCAGTAATGTATATATGGTATAGAGCCAGAAAAATTAAAAACAGATATGTTGAATTTGTAAAGTTGGAAGATTATATTTCTAAGTTAGAAGAACTTAGTAATGATAGTACAGTGCCCAAATATGCTACTCACTTGGTGTATATGAGTAGTGCCAATAATCCTAATGAAATTGAACATAAAATTATTTACAGTATTTTAAGTGGTATGCCTAAAAGGGCAGATATATATTGGTTTGTACATGTAGATACAGTTGATGACCCATACACTTGTGAGTATGAAGTAACACATATTATACCTAACGACATTATTAGAGTAGAATTTAAATTAGGGTTTAGAGTAGCACCACGTATTAATTTAATGTTTAAAAAAGTAGTAGAAGAATTAGTAGCAAATAGAGAAGTAAATGTTACTAGCCGTTACGAAAGTCAGCAAAAAAATAATGTGGTGGGTGATTTTAAATTTATAGTAATGGAAAAATTCTTAAGCCAAGATAACGAATTACCACTTTTTGAACGTATAGTAATGCGATTACACTTTTGGTTAAAGGAATTATCGTTAAGTGAAGAAAAAGGGTTTGGTTTAGAACAAAGCTATGTGCAAGTAGAAAAATTTCCACTTATTGTTGCTCCTAATACAAAACTTAAATTAAAAAGAATTTTTAGTAATGAGAATGATGAAGTGTAGAGTTTTGATTTTTTGAATTAAGATTTTTTTGATTTTATGATTGATAACTTATTTCAACTATTCAACAGCATTTACCCTATGAGTGCTGAGCTACAACATGTGTTAGCCGCTGAATTTGAAATAGTAGACGTACCTGCTAATCATTTTTTGTTAAAAGAAAAAGCAGTAAACTCTAATGCAGTAGTATTGTTAAATGGGGTTGCTAAATCTTACTACATTGATAATGCTGATAAGGAAGTTTGCACTCGTTTAATGATTGAAAACCATATTGTAGTTTCTGTAACTAGTTTTTTTAATCAAGAGCCTGCATACGAAAACATAGTAACCGTTACACCTAGTACCATTGCTGCTATTTCTTTTGAAGCCTTACAAAAAATGTATAAGCAATATTTAGAACTCAATTTTATCATCCGCCGAATTACCGAGTTATATTTTTTGCAAAGTGAGCAACGTATTCGCCTTTTGCGATTAGGCACTGCAGAAGAAAAATATGAGTATTTCTTAAATAATTTTCCCTCTCTTATTGATAAAGTACCCCAATATTCAATTGCTTCATTTTTAAGTATTACACCCGAAACGTTAAGCAGGGTGAGGCATAAATTAGCTACAAAAAAAGTTTAAGCATTTCTTGATTTATGTCAATTCTTTACATATTGTTTCGGTTGTTCATTTGTGAAAATAAAATGGATGATTATGAAAAAAATATTTCTAAAATTTGCTTTGCTATTTTTAGCTTTAGTTATCATCAATGATTCTTTTGCTCAAAAAAGAGTTATACCAAAACGACTAGCTACACGAAATGTAGTTTGGTTTTCGCCAACAAGGGCAAATACAATTAACGGCTTAGCATTAAGTTCATTTTCCTCTGATATGTGGTATGAAAATGAAAGTTTAAAAATTAATGGTATAAATATAGAAGCTAATCCAGCTTCTTTTATAGTTTTACCTTATGCAATTGTTGGGTCAATTGAAATGTTATTTTCAAAAAATGATTCTACTCGACGTAGAAGTATTTTAAGTGTTCCCGATTCTAATTATTTAAGCAAAAATTTCATGAATGGAATTAGTATTGGAGTATTGGGCTCTTTTAGTAATAATAATGGTTTAACTATTGCTGGTATTATGAATAATGGCGGTAAGTTGAATGGAATAGCTTTAGGTGGAATAGCTAATAGTTACTATAGTTTTAAGGGAATAGCAATTGCAGGTTTAGCTAATAATTTTTATAAAGGTAGGGGTATACAAATTGGCTTATTTAACAGATGTGTGGATTGCAAGGGATTGCAAATTGGCTTATTAAACAAAATAGGGAATAGAACCTTACCCTTTTTAAATTTAAGACTATAGCCACTTGGCAAATAAATTTACTTAGCCTAAGTTTACAGAAAATTACTAATTGCTTCAACTTGCACTATACATATTAGCTGGCATAGCAGCATTATCTTTAATTGCTTACTTAGTTCAAGAAAAATTAATTTTTAAACCAGAAAAATTAAAGCAAGATTTTGTTTATAAATATGATACTCCTTTTGAAGAGTTATTTTTTGATGTAGAGCCAGGTGTACGAATTAATGGACTGCATTTTAAAGTAGAAAAACCCTTAGGCTTGGTACTTTACTTTCATGGCAATAGCCGCAGTATAAAAGGGTGGGCAAAGTATGCTAAAGATTTTTATAGATATGGGTACGATGTAGTACTAATTGATTACCGTGGTTTTGGAAAAAGTACAGGTAAGCGTAATGAAAAAGATATGCTTAGTGATACTCAATTTGTGTATGATACATTAAAAAAATCCTTTGCCGAAAATCATATTTTAGTTTATGGTAGAAGCTTAGGTAGTGGTTTTGCTACAAAATTAGCAGCTGATAATACGCCGAGGTATTTAATTTTAGATGCTCCTTATTTTAGCTTTAAAAAAACTATAGAACGATTTTTGCCTATACTACCAGTAAAGTATGTTTTGCGTTATCACTTACGTACCGATAAATGGATACCTAAAGTAAATTGCCACACTTACATTTTACATGGTAATAAAGATTGGTTAATACCTATTAGCCAAAGTAAAAAATTACAAGCTTTAAACCCTCGAAAAATTACGTTGATAACAATACACGGTGGTGGGCATAATAACTTACCGTTTTTTCCGGAGTACCATAATTTTATAAGAGATATATTGAAATACTAAAAACCCCTGACCCCTGAAGGGGGAACTATTATGTAGGTTTATATGTTGACATTAATTTATGAATAAAAAGAAAATATTTAGATGGCTTAAAGTAACAATCTTGCTGTATTGCAGTGTAGGAATAGCTTTATATTACTTGCAAGAGTATTTTTTATTTCACCCCAAAACATTACCAGCAGACTATGTATTTAATTTTTCAACTCCATTTGAAGAAGTGAGTTTACCATTAAATACTACTACCAACATTAGTATGGTAAAATTTTTTAGTACAGATACGGCAACCAAGGGAGCAGTACTTTACTTTCATGGCAATAAAACAAACATAACTAGGTATGCAAAATTTGTAAACACATTTACTAAAAATGGCTATGAAGTATGGATGCCCGACTACCCAGGTTACGGAAAAAGCACTGGCAAAAGAACTGAAGCTATACTTTATGTAATAGGAGAGCAGTTGTATAAAATGGCAAATGCAAAGTTTAAAGAGCAGCAAATAATTGTGTACGGAAAATCATTAGGTACAGGCATTGCCAGTTATGTAGCCACTAATCATAAACCACAGCAGTTAATTTTAGAAACACCTTATTACAGCATTCCCAGTTTGTTTACTAGTTGGATACCTATATATCCACATCAACGGTCGTCAACGTATAAATTACCTACGGGTGAGTATGTACAAAATGCAAAAACAAAGGTTACTATTTTTCATGGTACAAACGATTGGGTAGTGCCTTACCGAAATGCCAAAAAATTAAAAGCAGTATTAAAACCAACAGATGAATTTATTACTATTGAAGGAGGCAATCACCAAAATTTATATACTTACGATTTGTATCAAAAAAAAATGGATAGTTTATTACACTTCTAAAAGCTGCACATTTTTATTGCTTACTTTAAGCTCATAAGTACATCCCACCTTTAGTGCATAGTTTTCTTTATTATGGCTTACCGGAAAATTATAACAAATAGGATAGTTGTATTCACTCACAATATCGTTAATAGCTTCGTAAACTGTTTTGCCAAATGGTCTGTCAGTATCTTTCATATCGGTAAAACCACCAATAACTAAGCCTGCCAGTTGGTTTAATTTGCCGCTACGTTTTAGTTGATGCATCATTCTATCCACAGCATAAATTTGCTCACCAATATCTTCAATAAATAAAATTTTGCCATTGGTATTTATATCGCTTGGTGTACCAATGCAATTAGCTAATAATGTTAAGTTGCCTCCAACTAATTGCCCAGTTGCATTTCCTTTTTTATTAAATACATGAGCAGCAATTTTGTATTTATTTTTTTTACCTGCCAATGCTTTTTTTAGGGAAATAATAAATTCATTTTCGCCTTCGTTAAAGGCTGCAGCCATGGGAGCATGTAAACTTGCCACTTTAAGTTTTGTATGTAAATGATTGTGCAGTACAGTAATATCGCTAAAGCCAATAATCCATTTGGGGTGTTTTTTAAACAAGGTAAAATCCAACTCATCTATAATTCTACCTACGCCATAGCCACCTCTGCCAAATAAAATAGCATTAATATTTTTATCATCTAGCATTGCTTGTAACTCATCTCTTCTATCTTCATCTGTACCACTAAAGTAATTGGTGCTATGGCTACCTAATGTTTTGCCAACCATTACATTATAGCCCCATTTTTGTAAGGTGTTTATACAAGTTTGTGTTTTTTCTGTAGCCATATAACCTGCAGGGCATGTAATGCCAATGGTATCGCCTTTTTTTAAATAAGGAGGAATTTTCATTATATACCTTTTAATATTTGTTGAAAATCTGCGGTAGTAATAATATGGTTATATCCTTTTCTTTTTAAAGCTTTTAAAAGTTTTAAATCACCCGTCCATACTAAAGCGTTTAGTGCAATTGCCATGGCTATATAAATAGTATCTTTTGGGTCAATTAATTTCGTTAACTCAAAAGCTTTTTTAAATAGACTATTCGAAATTTCATCATCATTTATAACCATAATTTTTGAAAGCAATAAAAGTAAATTTTTATTAAATTCATTAGTAGTAAGCTTACTTTCTTTACAAATTTTAACCTCATTTTCTTTTAATTCGGCTAAAATAAAAGTGGGTACTACAAAATTTGCTTTTGCAGAATTGGTAAAGATAATATTAGCAATTTTTCCTTTTAAATTTAATGAAGCACTAATAAGAATATTGGCATCAATTACTACTACCATTTAAAGCCTCTTTTTTGCTTTAATTTTTGCCAAGCACTAGCAGTTATATCATCTGCAATTTCTGTAATTATTTTTTTTGATACTTTTTGGGGAGCATCTTTTGTAGTTTCTAAATAATGTGCATAATCAGTTAATTGTTGAATTGCCAATTTACCCACTTTTTTTGATACCCTTATGGATACATAGTTATTATCGATTATATCTGTTGGCATAATAAATTATTTTATCAAATATACAAAATTCTTGTTTTTCAAAAAATACTGTATCTCATCATATTGTATTGAAAGTCATTTGCCCAGCCATGTAACCAGCAGGGCAAGTAATACCAATAGTGTTACCTTTTTTTAAGTATGGGGGTATCTTCATTTAAAATAGAAACATTAAAAGTTAAAAAAAAGTAAAATTATAATTAAATTTACCGCTATTAAACTACTACTTATGCGTTTTTGGGTAATTTTTTTATTGTTAATTCCTTTTATTGGTAAAGCTCAAAAAACTAAACAAAAGAGTAATGTTCAATCCTTGGCACCTTGCTCTGGTCCTGGCAGTGCACCCATTTTAGCTAATGCGGTATGTGGTAATGTTAGGTTCACTGAAAATAATACTCAAATATGTACTGGTGTTGCTAATTTGCCAAACCCTACGGCAGGCTGTGGCGATATTGTTACTACAGATAACTCTTTATGGTATAGATTTCATTGTTATGGTGCTGGACAGTTGGGCTTTTTATTAACACCATTTAATGCTGTAGATGATTTTGATTGGGAAATTTTAGATGTAACAGGTAGAAATCCAAACGATGTATATACTACAGAATTGAGAGTGTCATTAAACTTAAGTGGTGTAACAGGGCCAACAGGCTGCACCGCAGCAGGCACTACAACTGTAGCTTGTGGAGGTGGTCCTCCAGGATCCCAGTTTAACAGATTAGTTGATTTGCTTGCAGGACATGATTATTTATTGATGGTAAATAATTGGTCAAGCTCAGGTCAGGGATATTTTTTAGATTTTAGCGGCACAGCAGTTCTAACAAACAATGCTGACCCTCTTATAAGTAATGTTGCTACGTTAGGTTGTGATGCATCAAAACTAAAAGTTGATTTTAATGATGATATGCTTTGTAATTCTGTTACGCCTTTAGGTACAGAGTTTACAATTATTGGTGCAGCAACTACAATTACTGGAGTATTATCGAATTGTACAACAGGGATTAATGCCATTAATACATTAACTATCGATTTACCTGTTCCTTTACCATCTGGCAATTATACTTTACGAGTAGCAGATGGTACTGATGGAAATACATTTTTAAATGTTTGTGGAAGGCCATTAGCACCTGTTGATATTCCTTTTACAGTAGCAGCACAAGTTCCTCTTGATTTCAACACAATCAATTTTATATCTTGTGCCCCTAGATACATTGATGTTGATTTTAATAAACTTTTTTTATGCAGTAGCTTAACATCAACAGGTAGTGAGTTTTCGATAATGCCAGGCAACCCAGCTATAACTTCTGTAAATGTTACTTGTGTAAATGGCAGGGCTACAGGGCTTCGATTAAACTTGGCAAACCCATTGCCATGGGGCAATTACAACTTAATTGTAAATAACGGTACCGATGGTAATACCCTTAGCGATACTTGTAATATAGATATGGTGGCTGGTAGAAGCATTGCTATAAATATTCCACAGCCTACTAGTTTTCCAAAGTTCGATTCGGTACAATATGCAAAGTGTACACCCAATACCATTAGAGCATTTTACTCAGCACCAATTCGTTGTGCAAGTATAGTTGCTAATGGCTCCGACTTTTTGGTTACAGGATCTTCAGCAGTTACTATAATTGGGGCTACGCCAGATGTTACTTGTGCTACTAACGGCTATACCAATTGGGTAGATGTGCAATTATCTCAGCCTATAAGTTTGCAAGGCATATATAGTTTGCATAATAAAGTAGGCACAGATGGTAATGGAATTTTAGATACTTGTTTCTCTCCTCAAAATGTAAATGAAACAATTGATTTAAATATTTTAGGTAAACTAAATGCAGGTTTTTCAAGTACTGTACAATGGGATTGTGTTACCGATACTATTGTATTATCTCACCCAGGCGGTAATGGTATAAATAGTTGGGAGTGGACGTTTAGTGATGGTACTACACAAACGGGGCAATCTGTAAAATATTTAGCTGCCACTACTACTCCAAGTGTAACCATTACGTTAAAAGTAGATAATGGTTTTTGTAATGAAACTACAACACAAACTGTACCCTTAGGTAATTATTTTAAACCGGGTATTTCTTTAATGCAAAATGATACGCTTTGCTTTGGTACACCTGTAACGCTACTTAACCAAACTGTTGGTGGTATTGGCTTACAGCATCTTTGGCAATTTGGCGATGCCACTATTTATAACGGGGTAACACCCCCACCACATTTGTATGCATTGACACAGCCATATACTATACGCTTAATAGTAAATGATATTTATGGTTGTATTGATACGGCAGAACAAAAAATTGTAGTTGCACCAACTGCATTTATAAATATTGATGGAGTAAAACCACAGTATTGTGCAGGACAAACGTTGTTATTAACAAAAGTAACTACACCTTATGTAGATACTTATACTTGGGATAACGGTAATGGTAAAACGTGGAATAACACAAGAAGCATTTTATTTAAATACGATGCCGAAAATCCTTACACAATTACTTTAACAGGAATGGATAGATTTTGTGGACAAGTAATAACTACAAAAAATACACAAGTGTATGCAATACCAAGGTTAGAACTAGGTAGAGATACTGTACTTTGTAGCGATGACATAATTCAAATTGGAACAGCATTTAACCCTGCATATACCTATACATGGAACACTGGTGAAACAGCTGCACAAATAAGTACAGGTTTTGCATCCCAAAAATATAGTTTGTTGGTAGATAATCATGGTTGTAGTTCAAAAGATGAAATATATATTAAAAAACTTGCGGTATGTTTAATTAAAATGCCTAATGCGTTTACGCCAAATGGCGATGGTAAAAATGATGTACTAAGGGCTACAAATGCAGATTTAGCAAAAGCATTTAAACTAAATATTTATAACAGAGTAGGGGAGCTAATATATACTACACAAAATTCTTTACAAGGCTGGGATGGTAATTATAAAGGCCAACCAGCGGACCCAGGTACTTATGTATGGGAGTTAAGCTATATAAACCCTTGGACAGGAAAGGCAGTTTATGAAAAAGGGACATCGATATTGATTAAGTAAGATTTTGTTTTTTTTAAACACGGAGAAACAGAGTTTGAGAGTTGCACAGAGTTGTCTCAGTGTTCTCAGTATCTCTTAACCTCTGTGTTGAAATATTATCTCACCTCATTAAGCATACATTCATTCAAATGAACACTTAATTTATGTACAACGCCACACTTTAATGCTAAATTATTTTTTTGATGCCCCACAGGAAAGTCAAAGCAAACAGGGTAGTTAAAAGCTGCTACTTTTTCTAGCACAATATCTTCTAAAGTTTTTCCAAACTCTTCGCCCACATCATCTTTTTTTATTTTAAAGCCACCAATAATTAAGCCTGCTAGTTTGCTAAGTTTACCGCTACGTTTTAAATTCCAAAACATTCTATCTATACTGTATAAATATTCGCCAGTATCTTCCACAAATAATATTTTACCATCTGTATTAATATCACTTTTGCTACCAGCAAGGCTTTCTAAAGTTTTTAAATTGCCACCTACTAATTCGCCTTGGGCAATACCTGTTTTGTTTTTTGTATTGGGCACAATGGTATATTTCATTTTTTCGCCAATCAAACATTTTCTTATACTTTCTATACTGTCTTTTTGTACATCTTCTGCCTTGCTCCAATCTTCAGGAAAGCTATTGCACATTTTGCTATGGATAGAAGCTACGCCTGTATTAGCATGAATGTGACTATGCAAAACAGTAATATCACTAAAGCCAATTATCCATTTTGGTTTTTTGGTAAATTTTTTAAAATTCAAGCTATCAATTAATCGTACAAAACCATAGCCACCTCTGGCACATAGAATACAAGCTATGTTTTCATCATCCATTAATTGTTGAAAATCGGATAGGCGTTCTACATCAGTGCCGCCAAAAGTAAAATCTCTTTTGCCAATTGTAGTGCCAATTTTTACATTGAATCCCCACTCTTTTAGTTTTAAAATAGCTGGTTGAATTTCTGCCAAAGTAATATAACCAGCTGGCGATGTAATGCCAACAGTGTCGCCTTTTTTTAAGTAACGTGGAATTTTAGCGTTAGGCACTTCAAAAGGTAAATTACTTGCAGATGCTGTAATTACTGCACCTAAAGGAAGTATGGTGGAGAAGAAATCTTTGCGTTTCATATATTAATTCTTCGTTCTTTAAAGGTTATGCACATCTAATATTATATTAATTACATGACAGTTACATTAAAAAGTATTGATAAACAGTCGTTTATATATTAATTAGTTGGGCTTAGTTACATGACAGTTACATTAAACTATGCCCATATTGGTATGTATTTGGCATATTTTGGAGATTTATTGTCAACCGAATAGTCTTTAATAAATTTATCTTCTTTTGCCATAGAAATAATTCTTGATACCATGGGATAATTTTTATCATCAACATCAAAACGTTTTCTAAGTGTCTCATTAGTCATGAATTCCCCTGTTATGTATTTTAAAACACAATGCTGATAACAAGCCCTAAGCTTGTCATTTTTATCCATTTCCCTTAAGGTTTTTGGTGAATACATAATTACTTTTAAATAATTATCACCCTCCATAAAATTTGGTGCAGGTAGTTGAAAAATTTCACATTCAGAAACAACTTTATCAATTCCACTTCCACGTTCTTCACAAATATTCATCCTTCTCATAAATTTTGCTAATACTTCATTTCGACTTTCTGAGTTATGGTCTATAAATCTTGAAGTAGGAATAATAGGTTTACCAGGGTTTGAAATTTCGATTCTATTATTATAAATCTCAATCATAGGCGATGAGCCTTTAACACTAAAATCTTGGTGTATGATAGCGTTAGCTACTAATTCTCTTATTGCAAGCGAAGGGTATATCTTGATTTGTTCTCTAAATGCTTTACCAATTTGTTCATTAGAAGGTAATTGATCTGTAACGAAGCTTATTAAACCATTAAATCCTGAAGCATAACCTTTTTTTCCTACCTGCTCTTTTACTGTTTTAAGTTTATCATTACCGTTATAAACAATTACTCTTACGGCTTTTCTCTCCAAAGAATCAAAATTTGCTAAATTTTTAGCAAACAAAATAGCACCTAAGTTAGTAATAGCAAACTGTTGTCCTATTTGTATAATAATTTTTTCATTAACAAACTTTTCAATAATAGCATTTTTATTGGCAGGTAAATTTTGTTTAGTGAGATTGAAGTATGAGGGATAATCTAATAAATTTAGAACGTCATCATCGGATAATCCCCTCTCAGCAATTCCTTTCTCAAAAGTATAATTTGCCACTTTAGTCCAAATTTTTCTCTCTTTTTCAGGATGATCTTTTAACTTTTTTTTGTAAGAACCCACTCTTATGTAAGCCTCGCCTTTAAACTCAACGGGGGTATTGAGGGCAGCATCTATTTTAAAAATTACAATTTGGTTTGTAAAAAAATCAAATTCAAAAATTTGAAAATCGTTAGGTGGGTTTAATTGTGTTATGAGCCAATTTTCTAATTCTTGATTACCAATTTTTTCTTGTTTGGGTTTGAATATGGTTCCATTTACATTTAAATTATCATCAACACCAAATACCAAATAGCCAAATGGCTTATCATTGTAAGATGCAGCATTTGCTAATGCAGAAATGTATTCTCCGATTTCACGAGGGTCAAAATTATTTTGCTTAAACTCTAGCCATTCAGTTTCTCTATTTTGGCTTAGAAGTTCGTTTAGCAATGAGTTTAATTCGCTTTCATTCATAATTTATGCTAAATTAAAACTATGTTATTAATTATTACTAATCATTTTAGGTATTTTTGCAGCAAATTGGTGCATAACATAATTAAAGTTCAATAGTGATATTAGGTACAAGAGTGCGACGCCAATGAAGCTGAAAAATGAATCAACAGCTTGGACAACAAAAACAAAAAAATGAACAATCCAAAAAGATATTTAATTACTGCGGCTTTGCCTTACGCAAATGGGCCTGTACATATTGGTCACCTAGCAGGTTGCTACTTGCCAGCAGATATTTATGTACGTTATTTAAGAGCACAAAAGAGAGATGTAAAATTTATTGGTGGTAGCGATGAGCATGGTGTACCTATTACCATTAGAGCAATGAAGGAAGGTATTACACCACAACAGGTGGTGGATAGATACCATGCCATTATAAAAGAAAGTATGGAGCAAATGGGTATTTCGTTTGATATTTATAGCCGTACAAGTAACGAAGTGCATCATAAAACGGCCAGCGATTTTTTTAAAAAATTGTACGAAGATGGTTTGTTTGAAGAAAAGGAAAGTGAACAATATTTTGATGAAAAAACAAATACGTTTTTAGCCGATAGATATATTGTTGGTACTTGCCCAGTTTGTAGTAATGATAAAGCTTATGGCGATCAATGTGAAAAATGTGGAAGTACATTAAGCCCAGAGCAATTAATAAATCCTAAAAGTGCTTTAAGTGATGCAGTGCCTGTAAAAAAGAAAACCAAGCATTGGTATTTTCCTTTACAAAATTATGAGGCATGGTTAAAAGAATGGATTATTGATGGACATAAAGAATGGAAAAATAATGTGTATGGTCAATGTAAAAGTTGGTTGGATAGTGGCTTGCAGCCAAGAGCAATGACAAGAGATAGCAACTGGGGAATTAAAGTTCCTATCGAAGGTGCAGAGGGAAAGGTTTTATATGTATGGTTTGATGCACCCATAGGTTACATAAGTGCAACAAAAGAGTTAACACCCAATTGGGCAGATTATTGGTGTGCAGCAGACACTAAATTGGTTCACTTTATTGGTAAGGATAATATTGTTTTTCATTGCATTATTTTTCCGGCCATGTTAAAAGCACATGGTGGTTTTGTATTGCCAGATAATGTGCCTGCTAACGAATTTTTAAATATTGAAGGCGAAAAAGTAAGTACCAGCCGTAATTGGGCAGTATGGGTAAATGAATATGTAAAAGATTTTGAAGGTTGCGAAGATGTATTGCGTTATGTGCTTTGTGCTAACGCTCCAGAAACTAAGGATAATGATTTTACATGGAAAGATTTTCAAGATAGAAATAACAGTGAATTAGTAAGCATTTTTGGGAATTTTGTAAATCGTACTTGGGTATTAATGCACAAACTTTGTGGAGGTAAAGTGCCACCATTGCATCAAGATATTTTAGATGAAAAAGATAAAACACTAATTAGTGAAATAGAAAGTGCAAAATTGAAAGTACAGAGTTTGCTGGAAGAGTATAAGTTTAGAGATGCATTGTTTGAAGTGATTGATTTAAGTAGAACAGGAAATAAATACATGCAAGAAAAAGAGCCGTGGATTGTAGCAAAACAACTTGTAGATAAACCAGAAGTACAAAAGAGCATAGATAATTGTTTACACCTTTGTTTACAACTAACAGCCAATCTTTCTATTTTAATTAATCCATTTTTGCCAACAACAGCAAAAAAAATGTGTGGTATGATGAAGGTGGTAGATAGAATGTTGGATTGGGAAAACGCTGGTAAAATAGATTTGCTAAAAGTAGGCTATGGCTTAAGAGCCCCAGAATTGTTATTTAGAAAAATTGAAGAAGAAGAAATAACTAAGCAAATTGAAAAGCTTAAAAATAATTTAGTAAAGCCTGAGATGGATAAGATACAAGATGGGAGTAAAGGCACTGTAGATAACTCCCCTTTAGGGGTTGGGGGTAAATCGGAAATTGTATTTGATGATTTTGCTAAAATTGATTTAAAAGTAGGAACTATTGTAGCTGCCGAAAAAGTTGAAAAGGCAGATAAACTTTTAAAATTACAAGTGGATTTGGGTTTTGAAACCAGAACTATTGTTAGTGGAATTGCTATGTATTTTACCCCAGAAAGTATTGTAGGTAAACAAGTAACCGTAGTAACCAATTTAGCGCCACGTAAAATGAGAGGTATAGAAAGCAACGGTATGATTTTAATGGCAGAGGACAAAGCTGGTAAATTACATTTTGTAAGCCCAGCAAACTTAATCGATAATGGAAGTGGAGTAAGTTAAGAAATTAATTAAAATTTTTATTGCCATACTGCATTGCCGCCTTTTGCAGTATGGCTTTTATTTTTTCCTCAAGCCTTTGTTTATGCATTGTAAATTCAGGTAAGTCAACTAAATTGATTTTTAAATTTGCATCTTCTTTATAATTGTATAAATATTCTGTTTTGTTGTTAGCGGTATTAAAAGCTAATGCATAAGTACTGTCTATAATTTGGTAAAGAATTGAGTTGATTTTTACTAGAGCAAAATTATTTCTTTTGTTTTGTAATAACGAATTACCATAGCTAATAAACTCTCCAGTATATCCACTAACATCTAAAAGAGTTGGTAAAATATCGAATTGAGATGCAATAGTAGGGTCTGTTTTTTTTGCCTCATTACTAGCATCGTAAATAATAATAGGTATTTTATAATTGGCTACGTTATTATAAACTAAATTTTTTTCGTTTGGAAACATCCAATGATCTGAGCAAAAAATAAACACAGTATTTTTAAACCAAGTTTCATTTTTACTAGCTTCAAAAAATTTGTTTAGGCTATAATCATAATATGCCATACTCTTCATGGCAGTTGAATATTTTTCAGAAAAGATTTGGGTAAAGTTTTTAGGTAATTCGTAATCGTAATGTGTACTAATATTAAAATTTACACTAAAAAAGGGTTGAGGTAAATTGTCTATTTTTTTGTGCATAAAATCAAGCACATACTCATCGTGTATGCCCATTGCTTGGCTGGGCAAAGTACTATAGCTAGGCAAACTTTCTTTACTATAATAATTGTTAAAGCCCAGCCAATTAGTACATTTTGCAAAACCAAAATCATCATAGTTATCACCAATACAAAAAATTGATTGGTAGTTTTGTTGGCTTAATGTTGTCCCAATTTTTGTTAAAGGCATTGTTATGTAAGAGGAGTGATATAACGGAATTTCGGTTATAGTTGGTACACCGCCTAGTATGGCAGTAATGCCTTTATTACTTTCGTGTGAAAAACAAAAAGCATTAGTATAAAAAGTACTTTTTTGCAATAACGAAGTAAAGAAGGGTAGCTTAGTGTAATATTTATTTGTAGAATCAAAAAAGTCGAAGGGTACACTTTCCATTATAAATAAAACAATATTTTTTTTTGTTTTTTGAGGAGTAGATAGATGTTGTTTAATACATACTAAACTATCGCATTTTGCAACTGCGAAGTAATCGCTTAGAGGTAGTTGCTCTCCTTTTCTAAAAACGGAATATAAAAAAGTATGAGCCGAATTTTGGCTTATGATTAACTCATTACTATTTAGTTGGGTTAATGGTAATGTTGGTAATAGGTATTTAGAAATATTGTTATTAAACAAAAAAATGAAAAGTATTAATCCTGCTGCGGCCGTTAAACAGTGAAGATTTGTTTTACCTTTTTCAAAGTTTGCAATTAGCCATTTGTGTAGTTTGAATACAAAAAAAATAATGACTAGTGTTGCCATAAATGCGCCTATCAACACAAACACATTTATTTCTTTCAATTTTTGCAAAGGGCTATCTACAACATATAAAATATCTGCATTTACATGTTGATTATGGAAACGATAATAAAAGACATCAACAACATTTAGGATTAGTATTAGAGTATTGCATATAGTAAATAGAAGTAATAATAATATCGTATAAATTTTTCTTTTAATGATGTAGCTAAGTTGTAATAATAATAAAAATAAAATATTGATTGGTAAAAGCACTAGTAAATCAGTATAAAAACTCCATTTTGCAATACATAAAAAGCTTGACCAACTTGGCATGTTAACCGTATTGGCAAAAAGCAAACGGCTATTGTAGTAATAAAATATTAATTTTATAAAAGAAAGAGCAAGTAACAATGT
>JAGNRZ010000210.1 GCA_017988335.1 Ferruginibacter sp. | reverse complement strand
CTCTTTGCCTTCCTTATGGTTTTTGTGTTTTTTATCTTTTGAATCGTCGTCTTTATCTTTCCAATCATCATTTCCCTGTCCATTATCATTTTTCCATTGCTTATTTTTTTTATTTGCTTTCCCTTGATGTTTTTTATGATTTTTATCATCTCCGCCATTCCAAACATCATTTTCCTTTGTGCCACCATTTGGGTTCCAGTCTTTAGATTTTTGTGGTTTTTTCTTCCAAATGGCAGTGTCCTTTTGAGCACTAACTAAACTTGTAAAGCTTATGACTGTGATAATTAATAAAATAATTTTTTTCATAATTATATTTTTTATTGTTAAAAGTAAATATAGTTTTAAAAAAGTTGATATTTAGCTAAAAACCGTTGCACTACCATAAGAATTTAACATTTCATTATTTAAATCTTAAACAAATCAAAAATCGTTTTTTATTGTAAATTACAATTTGTAAAATATGCTACATGAAAAAAGTAATTTTCGCTTTACTTCTTATTTGTTCAAAATCAATGGCGCAAAAAAAGCTAGATATAGCTCAAATAAAAACACCCCATGGCGAAATATTAGTTTGGCTATATAACGAAACGCCAAAGCATAAAGCCAGTTTTATTCAATTAGCCAAAGCTGGCTACTGGGATAGCTTAACCTTTAACCGAGTAATACCCAATTTTGTAATTCAAGGGGGTTGTCCCGATATCGAAGAGGGCTTTAAAGACCCTGAATATTTATTAGCCCCTGAATTTGACACTACATTAAAACATGTGTATGGTACATTTGCCGCTGGCAGAGATGATAATAAAGAAATGAATAGTGCAAGATGCCAATTTTATATTGTGCAAAATAAAAAAGGGTTACCTAGGTTAGATAAAAAATATACAGTGTATGGCAAAGTAATAAAAGGTATGAATGTGGTAGATACTATTGCTAATGTACCCAAAGATAAAACGGATACGCCGCTTAAACCTGTTACGTTGGATGTAAACATTATTAAAATGAAAGCAAAAAAATTAAAATTGCTCATCAAATAATTTTACTCTTTCTACAACACTACTTTTTATTAGTACTTTTGCTAAAACTTTATTGCATGAAAAAAATTGTGTGTATAGCCGTAGCGGTATTTTCTATTACTCTCACTACATTATCTCAAACAACAATACCTGTTGATTCAGCAAAAAATTATGTTGGCAAAACAGTAACTGTTTGCTCTACAGTTTTTGGCACAAAGGCGTTAGAAAAAATTACATTTATCAACTTAGGGGCTCCACACCCCAATGCTCCACTAACTGTAGCAGTATTTGCAAAGGATTATGCAAATTTTACTACACCACCAGCCCAGTTGTATGCTAACAAAAAATTGTGTGTAACAGGAGAGGTAAAAGAGTTTAAAGGCAAAATAGAAATTGTAATTACGAAGCCAGAAGATATTAAAACAACTGATTAATCTATTACACTAATGGGTTATTGACTAGCTTTATTACTTGTTGTATTTTTATACAAATTTTTGTAATGAAGAAGATTAATTTGCTATTACTATTATCACTTAGTTTTATTTGTACTATTGCTCAGCCCCCTCGTAGAGATACAATTGTTGGAGGTGGTGGCGGCGAATGGACGCCTTGGCATTTACAAGCCACTAGAGTGCCTATACTGCTTACACCAACCAATGCAACTGCGGTAGCACCCACACAAAAGGTTTGCTTTGATAAAAAAATATTTGCAAAAGGCAGTGCCAATGGCAGAGTGTTAGATATGTACATTTATATAAATACCGATAAAGGTTATGTAGGCATACTTAGTGGCAGAGAGGGTACATTAGGTGATGGCGATATTGACATCAACAACAGCAGATTTAATTTTATGTTGTACACTAAAAAAGGCAATTTTTTTAATTATTACAATCGCAAAAAAAAGGATGTACTTAAGCACTATGTAACTACAGGTAACAGTCAGCAACACTTATTGCAACAAACTGTTACAGGCAGTAACGATCAAATTTATAAGAAAACTGTACGAAATATTTATTGTGGAGATAAATTTAAAACTTGGAGTTATAAGGCAGATGGTGATGCACCTGTATATCATGTATTTGGGCGTACTTACCCCAATTCATTAAAATGGAAAGATTTTTTAGGTCACTCTGGTATAGGTTATGTATATACAGATGCAGGAATTTACATAGTGTGTGAAATGGAAAAAGAAAGTTTTTTTACAGAGATGAGAAGTTTTGACGATGTAAATATTTGCTTTGACCCTGCTGAATTTCAACATGCCGAAGAGATGATGTACACTGAAGTAGCAGAAGACTTAGAAAAGAAAAAACAAAAAGCAGATAATGCTACTTTTAGTGGCGACTGTGCAGATAAAGAAGTTGCACTTAACAACTATAAAAAAGTACTTATTGAAAAGAAGAAAGCAAGTTTACAGCAAGCACAAGGCGGCAATGTATATCAAAATCAAAATACACAAAAAGCCTATGCCGATTTGCAAGACCCTATTGATTTGGTAGAAGAAGCTGTGTTAGGAATGGATGTAAAAATTTGTAAGGCTCAAAAACGTTTAGCAAACCAATCGGGTGAAAGTGCTCAAAAAACACAACAAAAAATTAATTGCTATAACCAACAAAAAGGTCAATACATTAGTGCAAAGGCAGAAATGCAAGCTATAAACTCAAGGTATAGTAATAACCCAGGGCAAGCTCACTTAGAAAAAATGAAAGTAATGAATAGAATAATGGCTGGTGGTTGTAATTAGAACAAATATTTTATAAAACTATTTTCTTTTTCCAATTTATTATTTTCGTAGTCGGCTTAGCTTTAAAGCAGTATGGCACAGGATGTGCTTTGTTAAGTAGTTTAAAATTCGTGGTGCAATAGGTTTGTTAATTACTTACCAAATTTAAAGGATGTTGGATTTAGAGAATAATAAAAATGCCCCTACTTAAAAAAGCAAGGGCTTGTTGTTCAAGCATAAGAAAAAATTATTACTGTATTTTGCTATTTATCTTATTTATTTCCTCACACTGCCACTCTTGATTGTCTCTTTAAAAGCCTTGTTTAATACTAAAATTCATTTTTTTATAGCGTAAGTTTACATCTTGCACACCACCATTATCAAAATACACTTTCTTAATGTACACTTTTAGTGAACCGCTAATAACTTTTAATTTTAGTTTTCTAAAATCGTCATTAATATTCCGTACAATAATTACATCATGACCAATTTCAAAACTCATCATTTTATCACCACTAAAAATGCAATTGTAATAGCAAAAACATCTACCAATACAATTGAAATATACTTTTTTTGTGTTTAAGTTTTAAAATAGTGAATACAAAGATTAAATTTTGTTACTAATATTTATATACCACAAATGGGTGATTTTATTGAATTTTAAACCAATTGCTTTTGTTACTTTTTAATGCATTGCTAAGTCTTTTCTATCCACATCAATGCCACTTCACAACTTCCAGATTGCAGTACTTTTTTATTCCGTTTATAAATTAGCTACGACCTTTTCTGCATCAGATATATTGCTATTTATAATGGCATTAATATTTTGAGCATAAAAATTTATGGAAAGTAGTATATAAAAAATAAGAAACCTTCTGCTTTTCATAGCATTAAGTATTACACTTTTAAATTACTTTAATTTTACACTAAAAGCAAATTGAAGCTTTTTGATTTTAAAAGTAAACGTAAGTTTTATAAGCATTTTCACCCATGTGGGTGGTTTATTTATCCATTTATAACTTTGGTTTGCTCATTTGCTTATAATAAAAGAAATTTGCAAGGCTTGCCCATTATTAACATAAAAAAATTAATTACACATGAGTTACATTGCATCAGTACATGCCCGTCAAATATTAGATAGCCGAGGCAACCCCACTGTAGAAGTAGATATTTTAACCGAAAACGAACATTTGGGCAGAGCCGCTGTACCTAGTGGTGCTAGCACAGGTGTGCATGAAGCCGTGGAGTTAAGAGATGGTAAAAAAGATTATTATGGTGGCAAATCGGTACTAAAAGCAGTTAAAAATGTAAATACAACTATTGCAGATGTATTATTAGGTTGGGATGTGGCAGACCAAACTGGTATTGATGCTATGATGATTGCACTTGATAAAACGGCTAATAAAAGTAAGCTTGGTGCAAATGCA
>JAGNRZ010000209.1 GCA_017988335.1 Ferruginibacter sp. | reverse complement strand
GCAAGCTACCCGTTCATTACCTGCCGATTTAGATGCACCACCTGTAGTATCTAAAGCAGATGCAAGTAGCGACCCCATTGTATTTATGCTTATTCGAAGCACAAAAAAAAATCAATTAGAGCTTACCGAGTTTGTTCAAAATAATATTGTAGAACGAATACAAACTATACCCGGCGTAAGTGGTGTAAATATTTGGGGAGAAAAAAAATATGCTATGCGTATTTGGCTTAATCCAGATAAGCTTATCGCATTTTCTGTAACGCCTAGAGATGTTCAGTTAGCTTTAGCTAAAGAAAATGTAGAGCTACCCTCTGGCAAAATATCCGGCAATAAAACAGAGCTTTCCATAAGAACTTTTGGCCGATTAAATACAGAAGAACAATTCAACGATTTGATTGTAAAAAATGTTAATGGCAGCAATATTAAATTAAAAGATGTTGCCGAAGTTGTGCTTGGCCCAGAAAATGAAGAATCTGTTTTAAAAGAAAGTGGCATACCTATGTTAGCCATTGTTACTATACCACAACCGGGCACTAATAACATTGCTATTGCAGATGAATTATTTAAACGTTTTGATGTATTAAAAAAAGATATGCCTGAAGATATTAGGCTAGAGATAAGTTATGATCAAACAAAGTTTATTCGTAAATCAATTTCGGAAGTAAAAGAAACCTTACTTATTGCATTTGTTTTAGTCGTAATTATCATTTACCTATTTTTTAGAGATTGGATTATAGCTATTCGTCCTTTAATTGATATTCCTGTTTCGTTAATTGGTGCATTTTTCATAATGTACTTAGCAGGGTTTACTATAAATGTATTAACACTTTTAGCCATTGTATTGGCAACAGGTTTGGTGGTAGATGATGGTATTGTTGTTACAGAAAACATCTTTAAAAAGATGGAAAAAGGAATGAGCAAATGGCAAGCGGCCAAAGAAGGTTCTAAAGAAATTTACTTTGCCGTAATTGCAACCTCTATCACATTGGCAGTTGTATTTCTTCCCATAATTTTTTTAGAAGGGTTTGTAGGTAGGCTTTTCCGTGAGTTTGGTATTGTGGTGGCTGGTGCTGTACTAATTTCGGCATTTGTATCGCTTACGCTTACCCCAGTTTTAAATGTGTATTTAGCCAGAAAAGATGCTACAAAGCATACATGGTTTTACACTAAAACCGAACCATTTTTTAGATGGATGGAAAAAGGATATGAAAACTCCTTAACTAAATTTATGAAAGTGAGATGGATTGCTCTTCCGATAATTGTGGTGTGTTTTGCTTTGATTTGGTTTATAGGAAAAAATTTACAATCTGAGTTAGCACCTATGGAAGATAGAAGTGGCTTTAGAGTAAGCATAAGTGCACCAGAAGGTACTTCGTACGAAGCCATGGATAAATACATGGATAAATTAATTACACTTGTAATTGATTCAGTGCCAGAAAAAAAATATGTGGTAAGTATGACCTCACCAAACTTTGGCGGAAGTGGTAGTGCCAATAGCGGTTTTATAAGAGTACCCTTATCAGAACCAAGTGAAAGAAATAGAAGTCAGCAAGATATTGTAGCCATGCTATCTAAAAATATGGCTAGGTATAATGAAGGCAGAGGCTTTCCCATTCAAGATCAAACTATACAAGTTAACAGACGAGGTGGACAACCAGTACAATTTGTAATACAGCATAATGATTTTGAAAAATTATCAAAAGTATTACCTGCCTTTTTAGAAGAAGCAAGTAAGAGTAGTGTTTTACAAGGTGTGGATGCCGATTTAAAATTTAATAAACCAGAATTGCGATTAACAATTGATAGATTAAAAGCTAGTGAATTAGGTATTAGTGTGCAAGATGTTTCGGAAACTATGCAATTGGCATTTAGTAACCGCCGCTTAGGTTATTTTATAAAAGATGGTAAGCAATATCAAGTAATGGGGCAAGTAGATAGGTTTAATAGAGATGACCCAAGCGATTTAAAAAAATTATATGTACGTACATCAAAAGGTACTTTAGTAAGTTTAGATAATGTAGTTACTAGTGTGGAGTCTGCTACTCCTCCTTCTATTTTACATTTTAATCGCTATAAATCTGCCACCATATCTTCTGGCTTAGCACCCGGCAAAACAGTTGGCGATGGTATTAAAGAAATGGAACGTATTAAAGCAAAAGTATTAGACGATAGTTTTAGTACGGCGTTAACAGGTTCATCAAGAGATTTTGCAGAAAGTAGCAGCAATACCAGCTTTGCATTTATGCTTGCCTTGGTACTTATATTTTTAATTTTAGCTGCACAGTTCGAAAGTTTTGTAGATCCATTTATTATTATGTTTACTGTGCCATTAGCTTTAGCAGGCGCATTACTTTCTTTGTGGTTATTTAATCAAACCTTAAATATTTTTTCGCAAATTGGTATGATTATGCTGATTGGTTTAGTTACCAAAAATGGAATTTTAATTGTAGAATTTGCCAATCAAAATAGATTAGCAGGCATGCCTAAAACAAAAGCGGTGATTTATGCAGCAGCTCAACGGTTACGCCCTATATTAATGACAAGTTTGGCTATGAGTTTAGGAGCATTGCCCTTAGCCCTTTCGTTAGGCGATGCTGCTACAAGCCGCATTCCATTGGGTATAGTAATTGTAGGAGGCATATTGTTTTCACTTATTTTAACACTTTTTGTAATACCGGCTATGTACACACTTTTATCTACCAAAAAGAAAAAAAGTGAATTAGACACACTAGAACAAAATACTGCAAGTAATTAATAATGAAGAACAGATTTTTAAAAATATTTATACTTTTTATTTTTGTGCAACCTGCTACTGCACAAAAATTATTAACAGTAGAAGAAGCTATTGCTGCTGCCTTACAAAATAATTATGATATACAATTATTAAAAAACGACTCTACAGCTTTTGCTATTGATAAATCGTATGCAAAATATGCCTTGTACCCAAGAGTAAATGGTAATACGGGTTTGGTGCTTAACAACAACAGCCAAAAACAAAAACTAGCTGATGGAAGTATTAGAAAAGGTGGTGTAAGCTCCGATAATATAACAGCTTCGGTAGCCCTTAACTGGACAGTATTTGATGGTTTTAAAATGTTTGCAACTAGAGATAAACAGGCAGAGTTTGTAAAACTGGGAGAATTAACGATTAAAAATCAAATTGTAAATACAGTAGCAGCTGTGGTTACTAACTACTACAATATTGTTCGTCAAAAGCAACAACAAAAAGCCATTGAAGAACAAATGGGTATTAACCAAGAAAGATTAAAACAAGCCGAAAAAAGATTTAGTGTAGGGCTTGGTGCTAAGCCAGATATTTTGCAAGCTAAAACTGATTTGAATGCTCAAAAAGCATCTTTGCTGCAACAACAAACATTTATTGAGCAATTAAAAGAGCAACTAAACTTATTAATGGCTGCACCTATCAACACTACTTATAATGTAACAGACTCTATCCCTATAAATAACAATTTAGTAATTACAGAAATTTTAAGTGTAGCTGAAAACAACAATCCTGCTTTACAAGTAGCTAAGCAAAATATTATCATTGCAAATTTTACTTTAAAAGAAAGAAAAGCAGAACGATACCCTACAGTAAGTTTAAACTCTGCCTATAATTTTGGAAGATTACACAACCAAAAAGTGCTAAACAATTTTACACCTATTTTAAATAGAAATTTAGGATTTAACTATGGCTTATCTGCCACCATACCTATTTTTAATGGTTACAATACAAAACGACAAATACAACAAGCACAACTTGCAATTGATAGAAACAAGCTTGAATACGAAAAAATAAAAGCCGCTAATCAAATTGCAATTAGCAATGCATTTAAAACTTACGAATTACAAAAGAAAACTTTAGCATTAGAAGAAGAAAATATTTTACTAGCAAAAGAAAATGTGTTTATAGCTATGGAACGTTTTAAGCTAGGCATTTCTACTACATTAGAATTAAGAGAAACACAAAAAACCTTAGAAGATGCTTTTAACCGTTTAATAGCAGCAAGGTACAATACAAAAATTGCGGAAACAGAATTGCTAAGATTAAAAGGCGATTTAGTAAAATAGTTTTATAATCAAGCTGATATATTTACTTTTACAAAAAAATAAAAATGGCAAATCCTTTGGTAGGCATAATAATGGGTAGTGATAGTGATTTAAAT
>JAGNRZ010000063.1 GCA_017988335.1 Ferruginibacter sp. | reverse complement strand
ATAAAAACACCTAGTGGCCCAGGAATATGGCCAGCATTTTGGATGTTAGGTTCAAACATAGATACCAAACCTTGGCCTCAATGCGGCGAAATTGATATTATGGAACAAAAAGGCAACTTGCCTCATATTACTTATGGAAGTGTGCATGGGCCAGGTTATTCTGGTGCTAATGCTGTAACAAAATCGTATGGTTTACAAAATGGTCGTTTTGATAACGATTATCATATTTATGCAGTTGAATGGGGCGAAGGTTATATTGATTATTTTGTAGATGATTATTTATATCAAAGAGTTACTCCAGAAAGTGTAAGTGGTGAGTGGGTGTACAACCAACCTTTTTACTTAATTCTTAACGTAGCTGTGGGCGGAAATTTTGTTGGATACCCAACATCTGGCACTCCTTTTCCGCAAACTATGTACGTTGATTATGTAAAAGTGTATAAGCAGAAATAATTTTTTCTTTTATTAAACGTAATTAAAGTTTTATTACCTACAGTTATGTAGTAGGCAAACTGTTTTCATTTTTTTATATAATGAAGTTGCAATACCATACAAATTCTAATACTAAAAAAGTAACACTAACAGAAGTTGAAATAGCCAACGGAACTTTTTATAAAATTTCGGATGTAGATACTATGCGTCCGTTTTTTATGAGTATAGTTAGTAATGCTAATCATTGGTTATTTGTAGCTAGTAATGGAGGAATAAGTGCAGGTCGAAAAAATGCAAACTTTGCACTGTTCCCTTATTATACCGATGATAAAATTGTAGAATCGGCAGAAACTACAGGTAGCAAAACTATTTTTCGTGTAAACAAAAACAATGAAACTTTTTTGTGGGAGCCTTTTTCAATTAGAAACGAAGGCGAATACCATATTACAAGAAATTTGTATCAAAATAAATGGTGCAACAAAATTATTTTTGAAGAAATAAATCATCATTTACAACTATCATTTCAATATAAATGGAGTAGTAGTAATTTATATGGTTTTGTAAAACAATCAACACTTACTAACCTTGCCCAGCAAGCTGTTAATGTAGATGTACTTGATGGGTTACAAAATATTTTGCCTTATGGTGTACCTGCCGATTTACAAACTACTACCAGCAACTTAGCAGATGGATATAAACGTTCTGAATTAATTGCAGAATCTGGCTTAGGTATTTTTGCACTAAGTGCCATTATTGTAGATAAAGCAGAACCTGCAGAAGCCTTAAAAGCAAATGTTGTTTGGAGCTTGGGATTAGATAATGCAACCTATTTAGTTTCTTCCTTACAACTAAAAAACTTTAGAGCAAATAAACCAATTGTACAAGAAGAAGATGTAAAAGGTGAAAAGGGAGCTTATTTTGTAGTTAGCCAAATTACACTTAAGCCACAAGAGGAAAAAAATTGGCTTTTTGTTGCTAATGTAAATCTAAACCATTCAGCAGTCATTCAGCTTTCCCAAAAAATTAAAGCCAACCAAAATATTGTAACAGAAATTAATAACAATATTAGCGAATGCACTTTGCAGTTACAACAATTAACAGGTGCTTCCGATAGTTTTCAATTTACGGCCGATGGTTTAAAAGATACTCGTCATTACTCCAATGTATTATTTAATATAATGAGAGGCGGTATTTTTGATAGCAACTATCAAATAGAAAAATGGGATTTTATAAAATACTTGCAAAAAGCCAATTGCAAAGTATTTGAAGGTGTGCAAAATAATCTTTCTCAACTTGCAGAGGAATTTTCTTTATTCGAGTTAAAAGATATAGCCAAGCAATCTAATAATAGCGATTTTATTAGATTAGCAAATGAATACTTGCCCTTAAAATTTAGTAGAAGGCATGGCGACCCAAGCCGACCTTGGAATAAATTTTCTATTAATACGCAAAGCGAAGTAGATGGTTCAAAAATTTTAGATTACGAGGGTAATTGGAGAGATATTTTTCAAAATTGGGAAGCACTAGCACACTCATATCCAGCTTTTATTGAAGGTATGATGGCCAAGTTTTTAAATGCCTCAACTTTTGATGGATATAATCCTTACCGAGTTACTAAAGATGGATTTGATTGGGAAACTATTGAACCAGATAATCCTTGGAGCTATATTGGTTATTGGGGCGATCATCAAATTATTTACTTACTTAAGTTTTTAGAGTTTGCCGAACAACAAAACAATGGAGCCTTTGGTGGTATGCAAAGTGCTAATAATTTTGTTTATGCCAACGTTCCTTATCGAATAAAAACTTACAACGAAATTGTAAAAAATCCTAAAAATACTATTGAGTTTGACCATGGAAATGAAAAACAAATTCATGCAAGAATAAGACAATTAGGGGCAGATGGAGCTTTGCTTGCAACATTAAACGGTGAAATTTATAAAGTAAATTTTTTAGAAAAAATTTTAGCAACAGTTTTAGCAAAACTGTCAAACTTTATACCCGAAGGTGGTATTTGGATGAACACCCAACGCCCAGAATGGAATGATGCAAACAATGCACTGGTAGGCAACGGCGTATCAATGGTTACTTTATATTACTTGCGTAGATTTTTAAAGTTTTTGCAAACGGCAGTTACCAATAGCCCTTCAAACGACATTGCAATATCAACTGAGTTACATTCATTTTTTAATGTGCTATCAAAAACCTTTGTAGATAATCTTTCCATACTATCTTCTTCTATTAATAATATAAAAAGAAAAGAAATTACAGATGCGTTAGGAACGGCTGGCAGTAATTATCGAAATCAAATTTATAACAACGGTTTTTCTGGCAAAAAAGAAAATATAACTATATCCCAGGTTTCTGAGTTTATTAATAATACAATTCAATTTTTAGAACATTCTATAAAAGCGAATAAAAGAAATGATGGATTATATCATGCCTATAACCTATTGAGTTTTCAAGCGGATGAGCTACAAATGTCGCATTTAAGTGAAATGCTCGAAGGTCAGGTAGCAGTTTTAAGCTCAGGCTTTTTATCGGCAGAAGAAAGTTTGCATTTACTAGATGCTTTAAAGCAAAGCACACTTTATCGTAAAGATCAAAATAGCTACATACTTTACCCTAATAAACAATTGCCTAAGTTTTTAGAAAAAAATATTGTTTCGCAAAACGCTATAAATAATAGCACTTTATTACAACAATTAGTAAATGAAAATAATACCGCTATAATAGAAAAAGATGTAAACGGTGTTTATCATTTTAATGGCAACTTTATGAATGCTAATGATGTAACTGCAGCACTCGATAGTTTAGATGCAAGGTTTACATCTTTGGTACAAAAAGATAAAGAACTAATACTTCAAATTTTTGAAGAGGTTTTTAATCATAAAGAATTTACTGGAAGGTCGGGTACATTTTTTGCATTTGAAGGATTGGGCTCTATTTATTGGCACATGGTTTCTAAGCTATCGTTAGCCGTACAAGAAACCTGTGTTTGGGCTATTAAGCAAAATGCAAATGAAGCCCTTATCAATAAATTAGTAGCTCATTATTATGCAATTGCAGATGGTATTGGCGTACACAAATCTCCAGAATTATACGGGGCATTTCCAGTAATACCTTACTCACATACACCATTACACAAAGGAGCACAACAGCCGGGTATGACAGGGCAAGTAAAAGAAGATATACTTACTCGTTTAGGCGAACTGGGTGTTGTTATTAAAGAAGGTGCATTATGCTTTGTTCCCAATTTATTATACAAAAAAGAATTTTTACAGCAAGCTACCAAAGCCAATTTTATTTTAGTTGATGGCAGTATAAAAGAAATTTTACTACAACCTAATAGTATGGCATTTACTGTTTGCCAAGTACCTGTTATTTATCAATTATCTACTAAAAATGCAATACACATTAATTGGGCAAATGGCAAGCAAGAAATAGTAGAAGGCTCAATAGTAAGCAACGAAATAAGTAGCCAAATTTTTCAACGCAGTGGAGCAATTGAATTATTAATTGTACATCTTAACGAAGCGTTTTTAAGATAATGAAAAAAGTTATCTATAGCATATTATGTTTCTTAAGCTGTAGTTTTTATAGCAATTATGCCAATGCAGTAGATATCAATATATCGGCAAAAAAAATATTAGGTAATCCACAGTACAAAGCTATTTGCTATGGTGGTTATAGAACAGCATCAAGAAATGTTGTACCCACTGTTGAAGAAATAAAAGAAGACCTAAAAATACTTGCAGCCCTTAAGTACAAAGTTTTACGAACTTACAATGTGCATTATAAAGAAGTTCATCATCTTTTAGAAGCCATTACACAATTAAAAAAAGAACAACCCAGTTTTGAAATGTATGTTATGTTGGGAGCTTGGATTGATTGTAAAAACGCTTGGACAGAAAAGCCTCCAATTCATGATCAACAAAGTGAACGTAATGCTACTGAAATTGCCGAAGCTGTACGTTTAGCCAATCAATATCCATCTATCATAAAAATAATTGCTGTTGGCAACGAGGCTATAGTAAAATGGACAACAGCATATTATGTAACGCCAAACATAATTTTACAATGGGTAAAGCATTTACAAGGCTTAAAAAAGAAAGGTAAACTTTCTAAAAATTTATGGATAACTAGCTCAGATAATTTTGCAAGTTGGGGTGGTGGCGATACCAGTTATCACACAAAAGATTTGAATGAATTAATAAAAACAGTTGACTACATTTCATTACATATCTATCCAATGCATGGCACTCATTATAACCCAGTTTTTTGGGGAGTTAATAAAAATAGTGAGCAATTAACTGAAAAAGAAAAGATTGATGCTGCTATGCTAAAAGCAAGAGATTATGCTATTACTCAATATAAAAATGTAGTTAATTATATACACAAATTAGGGGTAAAAAAATCAGTACATATTGGCGAAACTGGCTGGGCTACCCAATGTAACGAATTGTATGGAAAGCAAGGCAGCAAAGCAACTGATGAATATAAAGCTGCAGCATATTTTAACCTTATAAACAAATGGGCCAATAGCCAAAAAATACATTGTTTTTATTTTGAAGCCTTTGACGAAAATTGGAAACACGGCTCTAATCCATTACACTCCGAAAATCATTTTGGTTTAATTAATATGAATGGCGAAGCTAAATATGTATTATGGAAGTTGGTTGACAAAAACATTTTTAAAGGCTTAACACGTAATGGAAAAAGCATTACCAAAACCTATAATGGAAAAGAAGATTTGCTATGGCAAGATGTATTGACACCAACTAATATTTTAAAAGATTACTAAACAAAATTTATCAACATGAACATTAAAAAGCATTACAAACTGTTGATATTAGTATTAAGCATGATTACTGCATTAAGTAAAAATAGTATAGCACAACAATTGGCAGTTAAAATTTTTGAAACATCTGCCAGTGGTAATAAGTTAACAGCAATAAAGCCTGTAAAAGCATCGGCAACAGCAAATCAAATTACACTAAAGCCACAACAAAAATATCAAACCATTACAGGCTTTGGCGGCTCATTCACTCAATCGTCTGCCTATCTTTTAAATAAACTTAGCAAAGCAAATCGTACTAAAATTTTGCAAGCCTACTTTGGTAAGCAAGGAGCTAATTATTCACTTACCAGAACACATATAAACTCTTGCGATTTTAGTACACATCAGTATGCATACAATACTACACCCAACGATACTACATTAACACAGTTTGATATTAGTGAAGATGAAAAGGCAATTGTACCTATGATTAAGGATGCAATGAAAATTTCAAAAGATGGATTTAAAATTATTGCATCGCCGTGGACAGCACCACCATGGATGAAAGATAATAATAATTGGGTGGGTGGAAAACTCTTACCAAAATATTACGATACTTGGGCTTTATATTTTAGCAAATATTTTACCGCCTTCAAAAAGCACAACATTAAATTTTGGGGAATTACTGTAGAAAACGAACCTCATGGCAATGGTAATAATTGGGAAAGCATGTTGTTTAGCCCAAAAGAAATGAGAGACTTTGTTGAATTTAACTTGGGGCCAAAGCTTGAAAAAGATGGATATGGCAATGTAAAAATTTTAGGCTACGATCAAAACAGAGCAGGAATAAAAGAGTGGGTAGATGAAATGTATAGTACACCCAATACTAGCAAATATTATGCAGGGCTAGCAGTGCATTGGTACGAAAGTACTTACGATTATTTTGGTGAGGCATTGCAGTATGCTCACCAAAAAAATCCATCAAAGCATTTAATAAATACCGAAGCATGTGTAGATGCTGAAGTGCCTAAATGGAAAGATGATAACTGGTACTGGAGTAAAGAAGCCACCGATTGGGGTTGGGATTGGGCAAGTGAAAAAGAAAAATATTTGCATCCAAAATATGTACCTGTTTTTAGATATGCAGGCGATATTATTGGTTGCCTAAATAATTATGTAGATGGATGGATTGACTGGAATATGGTGTTAGATAAACAAGGCGGTCCTAATTGGTTTAAAAATTGGTGTGTAGCTCCAGTAATTGTTGACGATGAAAAAGATGAAGTATATTTTACGCCACTCTATTACACTATGGCTCATTTCAGCAAATTCATACGCCCAGGTGCTGTACGAATAGGCTTTGAAAATGCAGATAAAGAATTGATGGTTACAGCTGCAAAAAATGTAGATGGTAGCATTGCGGTTATTTTATTTAATCCTACCGAGCAAGCTAAAAAAACTACTTTAAACTTAAACAACAAAGCAACAGGTTTTACAATTGCTGCAAAAGCTATTCAAACTGTTTTCATAAAATAAAAATTGTTATAAACCAAAAAACAACTAACGCCGTATGTCAAATACCATTAAAACTAATAAAGTGCCTTTAGGTCAAAAAATTGCTTTTGGACTTGGCATGTTGGCAAATCAAATGTTTCCAGCAATGATTGGAATTTTTACTGTTGTATTAGTAGAAAAACTAGGCTTTAGTGGATTGTTGCTTGGGTTAACCTATTTCATCCCAAAGTTTTACGATGCATTGTTTGATCTTATAATGGGGTATGTAAGTGATAATACAAAATCAAAATGGGGACGAAGAAGACAATATGTATTGGCAGGTGCAATTATTTTAGGCATTTCATTTGCATTCATGTGGCAATTGTATGCAGAAGATGGTGTCACATACAATTTTTGGTACTTTTTAGGTATATCATTAATTTTTTATTCGGGGCTTACCATATTTAGTATTCCTTATGTAGCTATGGGGTACGAAATGAGTGATGATTTTCATGAAAGAACAAATATTATGGCTACCTCTCAGCTTATTGGGCAATTAGCATGGGTTGCTGCACCTTGGTTTTGGGTTTTGATGGCAGATAAATCTTTGTTTTCATCTAGCGATGTAGCCGTAAGAACTTTAGCAATATATGTTGCCATAGGTTGTGCCATATTAGCGGCTATTCCTGCATTTTTTATTCCAAGTAAATCTACACTTAATGAAAACTATAGCCCAATAGATTTAAAAGGAATCCTAGGTAGTTTTGGAGAAATTAAAGAAGGGTTAAAAGCATCAATAGAAATTAAACCCTTCAGAAAAATTTGTATCGCAACATTCTTAATTTTTAATGCTTTTCAAACCACGGCTGGTTTTTCTTATTTTATAATCAAATATTATTTGTTTAAAGGAAACGAAGAAGGGTTTGGCTTATGGCCAACATTATTTGGATGCGTAGGTGCTTTAATAACTACGGTCGCAGTAATACCCATTGTTGCTAGAATGTCCAAAATAATGGGAAAAAAGAAAGCGTTTTTGGTTTCTCAAGGCATTTCAATAATAGGCTACATTTTACTTTTTGTGCTTTTTGTTCCAGGCAAGCCGTATCTTTTTCTTTTTGCTCTTCCATTCTTTTCATTTGGCATAGGTAGTTTGTTTACGTTAATGATGAGCATGACTTCTGACGTTATTGATATTGATGAATTAAACACTGGAAAAAGAAGAGAAGGAAGTTTGGGTGCAATTTATTGGTGGATGGTAAAATTTGGAACAGCAGTGGCAGGCTTATTAAGTGGTTTAATTCTTTCTTTGGTAGCTTTTAAATCTAATGCTCCTACACAAACCGATGACACTATGTTTTGGTTAAGAATTTTCTTTGTAGGCATTCCAATACTAGGTACATTAACAGCTATTTGGGCAATGAAGGATTATGATGTAGATGAAAGCAAAGCATTAGAAGTAAGAGATTTAATAAATAAAAGAAAAGAGGCAAAAAATAAACCATCATCTTCATCCTATATTTCAGGAAAATTAATAGCTTTAAATGGAGGAAAAATTGATAGGGTTGCTGGTATTAATTTAAGCAATAAAACTAATGCAGAAATTAGCGAACTTTTTACAGCAACTTTAAATAAAGGCATCCATGGTTTATGTTTTAGTGCTTATTTAGAAGGGCAAACAGCTGGCGATGTTTTAACCGAAAGCCAAATTGCAAAAAGGTTAAACATTGTTGCTCCACATACGCAATGGATTCGTAGTTTTTCTTGTACAAAAGGCAATGAATTAACACCAAAATTGGCTAAGGCAAAAGGATTAAAAACAGTAGTTGGGGCTTGGATAAGTAACGATAAAGAGCAAAACGAAAAAGAAATTAATGCCATTATACAATTAGCCAATGATGGATTGATAGACATTGCAGCCATTGGAAATGAAGTGTTGCATAGAAACGAAATTTCGGAACAAGAATTATTGCAATACATTAACCGTGTAAAAAAAGCTATTCCTGCAAGCGTTTCGGTTGGTTATGTAGATGCTTATTATCAGTTTTTAGAACGCCCCAATTTGGTGAATGCTTGTGATGTAGTATTAGCTAATTTTTATCCATTTTGGGAAGGTGCCAATAATGACTTTAGCGTAGGTTATTTAGATAAAATGTACCAACTTACACAGGCCGTTGCTGCTGATAAAAAAATAATTATTACCGAAACAGGATGGCCAAGCATTGGAGAAAAAGTAGAAGAAGCAGAGCCATCGAGTATGAATGCGATGAAATATTTTATTGCTGCACATGATTGGGCAAAACAAAAGCGGGTTGACTTGTTTTACTTTTCATCGTTTGATGAAAGTTGGAAAATAAAAGATGAAGGAAATGTAGGTGCTGGCTGGGGTATTTGGGATAAAAACGAACAGTTAAAAAATAAATAATTCAGTGTAATATGTCATTTAGAAGTAATCATATTGTAACCATTAATGCCAACGAACAAAGTAGTTATATTGCTCAAAAAACAGAGCAAGAAATAAATAATTTGTTTGCCGATATTTTACAAAGCGGCGTACATGGTTTTTGTTTTAGTTTATATGAAGATGGGCAAAAGCCTGGCGATATTATTTCTGAGGAGCAAGTACGTAGGCGAATGAACATTTTAAAGCCTCATACAAAATGGATACGTTCTTTTTCTTGTACTGAAGGTAATGAGTGGATACCAAGAGTAGCCAAAGAAATGGGTATTAAAACATTAGTAGGTGCATGGTTAGGAAATGATGATGAAATAAACCAAAGAGAAATTGAAGGATTAATTAAATTAGCAAACGAAGGTTGCGTAGATATTGCTGCAGTTGGTAATGAAGTAATGTACCGTAAAGATTTAACGGAAGAAGTGTTGATTGATTTTATAAAAAAGGTAAAAGAAAAGATTCCAAATATACCAGTTGGTTATGTAGATGCTTATTATGAATTTTCTCACCGACCAGCTATTACAGATTTATGCGATGTAATTTTGTGTAACTGTTACCCTTTTTGGGAAGGCTCTTCGTTTGAATATTCTTTAGATCACATGAAACAAATGTATCATCAAGCAAAGGCTGCTGGAGGCGGAAAGCAAGTGATAATAACCGAAACAGGCTGGCCTAGTATGGGAGAAAGCTTAAAGGCTGCAATACCATCCACAAAAAATGCAAGAGATTATTTTATAAATACACAGTTATGGGCAAAGGAAGAAGATATACCAGTGTTTTATTTTGCATCGTTTGATGAGTCGTGGAAAACAGGTCCAGAAGGCACTGTAGGAGCTTATTGGGGTATTTGGGATAAACATGAAAAACTTAAATATTAAAATGGATTGTTTTAAAAAATTGGGGATAACACCCGGGAATGCTATTTGTTATTCTGGCTTTAGACAGGGGCAACAACCTGGGCTAAAGTATCCAACATACGAAGAGGTAAAAGAAGATTTACTTATTCTGCAACATAATTGGAAGTATATACGATTATATGATGTAGATGAGCATGGAGAAATGGTATTAAAAGTTATTGAGCAAGAAAAACTAGATTTTAAAGTAATGTTGGGAGCTTATATTGAAGCAGAAATGAACAATTTTGGCTGTCCTTGGGGAGGCGGTGTATATGCAGAAGAAGACTTGAAAAACAATCAAGGAAGAAATAGAAAAAAGATAGAAAAACTTATTCAGTTAGCTAATACTTTTTCAAAAATAATTTTTTCACTATCGGTAGGTAACGAAGCTTGTGTAGATTGGACAGATCATTATGTACCCATAAATCATGTAATTGATTATGTACACATGGTTAAAAAAGGAGCAAAGCAACCCGTAACTTTTTGTGAAAATTATGTGCCTTGGCTTTACAAATTAGAAGGGTTGGTAGAAGTGGTAGATTTTATTTCTATACATACTTATCCTGTTTGGGAGTATAAGCATATTCATGAATCGCTTGATTATACAAAGGAAAATTATTATGCAGTAGCACATAAGTATCCTAACAAACCTGTAGTAATTACAGAGGCAGGTTGGTCAACCAACTCAAATGGTAGAGGTATAAACCCAGAAATGGTGAATGAAGGGAATCAAAAAATATACTACGAAGATTTAATGGACTGGACTACAAAAGAAAACATAATGACTTTTGTTTTTGAAGCCTTTGATGAAGACTGGAAAGGCTCACCAGAGCCAATGGAGCCAGAAAAACATTGGGGTTTATTTAAAATTGATAGAACACCAAAATTGGTAATGAAAGAGTTGTTTGTAGAAAATTTGGCATCAGCATAATTTTTTCAACAATTTATTTCAACCCCATCACCAACGGCTGCAACAACCAACAAAAAATTGTAATAAAAATTATACAAATAATATTTAGTACAAAGCCTGTTTTAAGCATATCCTTAATTTTTATATGACCACTGGCAAACACAATGGCATTAGGCGGTGTACCCATTGGCAACATGCTGGCACAACTTGCACCAAGCGTCATAGGTATGCCTAATAGTAAAGGATCTATTTTTAAAGCAATAGCCACAGAGGTAATTACAGGAGCCATTACAATTACCTGTGCCACATTACTCATTACCTCACTTAAAAAAACTGAAATAGTAGTAACAATTAATATCATTAAAAAAATATTAGTAGTAGCAAATGATGCTATGTAATTACCCAACTGATCCATAATTTTTACATCTTCTAAAGATTTTGCCAATGCAATACCACCACCAAATAATAATAATATTCCCCAAGCCATTTTTGTAGTGTCAGGCCATTCTAAAAGACGTTCATCGTTTTTGCCGCTGGGTATAATAAATAAAGTTATGGCACCTATCAACGCAATAATGGTATCATCTAACACAATTACTTTTTGAAATGTATTAATTAAGTCCTTAAAAATCCATAAAAAAATAGTGATACCAAAAACTACTAAAACTCTTTTTTCGGCAACAGATAATTTCCCTAATTTTTGTAATTCGATTTTTATATAGCTTTTACCTTCGGCACTATGTTTAATACGATTGGGATACAGCCATTTTACCATTACCCAATACAACATTAGCATTAACACAATGGTAAGCGGCGTAAAAACCAACATCCAGTTCATAAACCCAATGCTATGATTAAATTTTTCTTGCACATAACCTGCATACGCTAAATTTGGCGGAGTGCCAATAATAGTGCCTATTGCAAAATTGCTAGCATAAGCAATACAAAGCATTAATACTAAACTAAAATTTTTTACACCAGTGCTTTCTTTGTTGTGTGCAGCTATTACATTTATTACACTCATAGCAATAGGAAACATCATCATGGTAGTTGCAGTATTGCTTAAAAACAAACTTAAAAAGCCAGTAGAAATAATAAAGCCTAAAATTATTTTATTTCCATTAGTGCCTGTTATATTTATTATACCCAAGGCAATGCGTTTATGTAAGTTCCATTTTTCAATAGCAATGCCAATAAAAAAGCCCCCCATAAATAAAAAAATATTGCTATCGGCATAGCTTTTTGTAACCTCTTTAATTGGACTAATACCTGTTAAAGGAAAAAATACAATAGGTATTAAAGCTACCACTGCTAAAGGCATAGCTTCTAACACCCACCAGGTAATCATTAACACAGCTATACTTAAAACCAAATTGGCTTTAGGTAGTAATGCAAAAGGGTTAATAATGAACATTAATGCAAATAATAAAATGCCAACAACTAAAGCGGTTTCTTTTTTAAATTTTTTTATAAAATCCAACATAAGTAAATACTATAAGTGCCTAAATTATAACAGTTTTACTAATAAAGGTAGAAATATAGAAAAGCATTTATTATTTTGTAATTTTACAACACAATAATTTTTTATGGCAGAAACACTAACAACCCCAGCACCACTTACATCTAAAGATTTTGTAACCGACCAAGAGGTACGTTGGTGCCCTGGCTGTGGCGATTATTCAATTTTAGCACAAGTGCAAAAGGTAATGCCAACACTGGGAATACCTAAAGAAAATATTGTAATTGTAAGCGGTATAGGCTGTAGCAGCCGCTTTCCGTATTACATGAATACCTATGGTATGCACAGCATACATGGTAGGGCAACTGCAGTAGCAAGTGGTTTAAAAGCAGCAGGGCCAGAGCTTAGTGTATGGGTGGTTACAGGCGATGGCGATAGTTTAAGCATTGGCGGTAATCATACCATTCACTTATTGCGTAGAAATTTTGATATTAATATTTTACTTTTTAATAATCAAATTTATGGTTTAACCAAAGGGCAGTATTCGCCTACAAGTGAAGAAAATAAAATTACAAAGAGTACACCTTTTGGTAGTATAGATCATCCTTTTAATCCATTAGCATTAGCTATGGGTGCAGATGCTAGTTTTATTGCTAGAACAATGGATAGGGACCCAAAACATTTGCAAGCCATGTTATTGCGTAGCCAAGCTCATAAAGGAGCATCGTTTTTAGAAATTTATCAAAACTGCAATATTTTTAACGATGGTGCTTTTGAAATATTTACCGAAAAAAGCAGCAAGGCAGATGAAGTGTTGTTTTTAGAGCAAGGTAAACCATTGGTGTTTGGTGCAACTAATAATAAGGGTATTAAGTTAGATGGTTTTAAACCTGTAATTGTAAATTTAGAAGAAGGGGCAAGTACAGATGATTTATGGATACACGACGAAAAAGATTTTTACAAAGCACAGATATTAATCCGCATGTTCGACGATCCTCGTTTAGCAGGGCATTTGCCTCGGCCATTTGGTGTGTTTTACGAAACCGAAAGAGCTTGCTACGAAGATGTATTGCAACTACAAATAGAAGATATTATTGCCAAAAAAGGCAAAGGTGATTTAGATAAGTTGTTGAGAGGAAATGAAACTTGGACGATAGCTTAAACCCCGTCAGCGGTTAACAACCCTGACGGCGGTTGGAGATGTTTTTTGTAACAAAGCATTTGTATTCCAAGGCATCATCGTTGTGCTAAGACCTTTAATAGTCCTTTATGACTAAAATTCTAATTGGCTCTGGGCAACAGGAGAGGAAGGGAGGTCTAATACACAACATAAGTCTATAAACTTTTGTCACTCGATAGTTCACCTCCTTTCTTTTCCAAAATTATTTATTCTGAATTTCTTTACCATTATTTCAAAGAACAAATCTAAAGGTCACTCACTTGTACGGCATATCTTTATTGGGCTTTTATTGTAGAATACAAATTGTGTTATTTTAGTATAACAAGAAAAGGTGTTTAACATAAAATAGTATTAATGAAACTTTTATTTTTATTAATTTTTTTTTCTTTGACCTCAATTTATTCAATTGGTCAATCCAAAAATAGTGGCAGAAAAAAATATTCATACGATAAAGTAATCATACTCTGTTTTAGATTAGCTGAAACACCAAAGGAATCTGCTAAATTACCCGACATTATAGGGAAACCTGTTGATGAAAATGACTATACTTATTCAGCTGTGCTTAATACCAAAGAACAAAAGCAACTTTCCGAATTTTTAATAAAAGATACCCTTCTTTTGAATACTGATTCAAATTGTTGGAATCCAGATTTTGGAATATATTTTTCAAAAAAAGGCATATGTACAAATTATATTGAAATAAGTACAAAATGTGAAAACATTAAATCACTTTTAATAGAGGGTAAGCAAAAGCCCAATAGTAATTTTTACCCTAGGAAAATGAGTAATAAATTTCTTCTTTTTATAAAAAAGCTAAAGACTGATTATAAATTTCCAGAATCAATACCATTATAAGTTTATATAATATTAACTGCTATAAAATCAAGCTACAACAACTCCTTCTCCACCAAATACTCCGCAATCTGAACCGCATTAGTAGCAGCACCTTTACGCAAATTATCGCTTACAATCCAGCAGTTTAGGGTGTTTGGCTGTGTTTCATCTCTGCGTAGTCGCCCTACAAAAGTATCGTCTTTATCAAAAGCAGTAAGTGGCATTGGGTAAATAAAATTAGCAATATCATCTTTAACAACTACTCCAGCGGCATTACTTAAAAGGGTTTTAATTTCAGCTAAATCAAAATCATTTTCAAATTCAATATTTACACTTTCGCTATGGCCACCCATAGTTGGTATTCGTACACAGGTTGCAGTTACTTGTATGCTATCGTTACCCATTATTTTTTTAGTTTCATTGGTCATTTTCATTTCTTCTTTTGTATAACCGTTGTCTAAAAAAACATCTATTTGTGGTATGGCATTCATATCAATAGGGTATTTGTACGCCATTTCACCATCAATACCTTTGCGTTCATTCATCATTTGTGTAACAGCTTTTACGCCAGTACCCGTAACGCTTTGGTATGTACTCACTACTACTCTTTTTATTTTATACTTTTCATGCAATGGCTTTAACACCACTACCATTTGTATTGTACTGCAATTTGGGTTGGCAATAATTTTATCAGTAGCGGTAAGTACATTTGCATTTACCTCTGGCACCACTAATTTTTTAGTAACATCCATACGCCATGCACTACTATTGTCAATAACGGTAATGCCAGCTTCGGCAAATTTAGGAGCCCATTCCAAACTAGTACCGCCACCAGCACTAAAAATAGCTACAGCTGGTTTAGCATTTATGGCATCTTGCATACTTACAATACTGTATTTAATACCCTTAAACTCTATTTGTTTACCCACCGATTTTTCCGATGCAACAGGTATCAATTCTGTTACAGGAAAATTACGTTCTGCTAAAATTTGCAACATTTTTGTACCTACTAAACCTGTGGCACCTACTACCGCTACTTTCATTTTATGATTAAATTTTTTGCAAAGAAAACACTTATCATCAATATATTATTTAATTTTTATCAATTAGGGCAATTAGCTAAAATTCGTGTAATTAGTGGTTAAAATTTGTACCTTTAAAAC
>JAGNRZ010000062.1 GCA_017988335.1 Ferruginibacter sp. | reverse complement strand
CATACTCTCCTTTCCAAAAACGTCTTCTACACAAACGTACGTACCAATTACTAAGATGAGTATCTAGAAACTCTTCAATAGCCCTACCAGCTTGTGTTGGCTCGTACTCATCCATATTTTGTTGTACGGTTTTTATTAAGCTGTTTAAGCTAGATAAAATCCATTGATCAATTTCTGGACGTTCGTTTAGAGGTATGTAATTTTCTTTAAATGCAAAACCATCAACATTAGCATACAAGGCAAAAAACTGATAGGTATTATAAAGTGTTCCAAAAAATTTACGCTGTACTTCTTGTATACCATTAATATCAAACTTTAAACTATCCCAAGGGCTAGCGTTGGTAATTAAATACCAACGTGTAGCATCTGCTCCATATTTATTTATTGTATCAAAAGGATCAACAATGTTACCAAGGCGTTTACTCATTTTAACGCCGTTTTTATCTAACACCAAACCATTACTTACAACTGTTTTATAAGCAACCGAATCAAACAACAAAACTGCTAAAGCATGCAATGTATAAAACCAACCTCTTGTTTGGTCAACGCCTTCGGCAATAAAATCTGCAGGAAAGTTTTGCTCAAAGGTTTCTTTATTTTCAAAAGGGAAATGCCATTGAGCATAAGGCATAGCACCGCTATCAAACCAAACGTCAATTAAGTCGGGCACCCTTTTCATGGGTTTGCCTGTGGCAGATACTAATGTAATATCATCTACGTAAGGCTTATGTAAATCAATGTTTGATGTACGATTTACGATGTACGATTTATTAAGATATTTAGCTTTCTCTATTTCCTCATTTAATTCGGCAACACTTCCAATACATTTTTCTTCTTCGCCATCTTCGGTTTTCCAAATGGGTAATGGTGTTCCCCAAAATCTACTTCTACTTAAATTCCAATCCACCATATTTTCTAACCAATTACCAAAACGCCCAGTACCAGTACTTTCTGGCTTCCAGTTAATAGTTTTGTTTAGCTCTACCATTCTATCTTTTACGGCAGTAGTTTTTATAAACCAAGCATCTAACGGATAATAAATAATAGGCTTATCGGTACGCCAACAATGAGGATAATTGTGTTCGTATTTTTCTACTTTAAATGCTCTGTTTTCTAATTTTAATTTTACGGCTATGTCAACGTTAACATCTACATAATCTTTTTCGTCTTTATAATTTTTTACATAGCGGCCGCTAAATTCTCCTAAGCCATCTACAAATTTTCCTTCTTTATCAACTAGAACTAATTTTTCTAGCTTACCATTTTCATTTACTGTTGTAAAAAAACCCAAATTATTTCTTTGCCCAACCCTAAAATCATCTGCACCAAAATCTGGTGCAGTATGCACCACTCCTGTGCCGTCCTCTGTCGTAACAAAATTATCAGTCATAACAACAAATGGTCTTGCCTTTGGAGATAAGGCTTTAATTGATTCTAATGAGTTTGCTTCAAACGGAAAAAGCTGTTCGTATTCTAGCCCTTCTAAATCGCTCCCTAAAAAATGCCATGGCTTATCGTTAAAACGTTTAAAAGGAATTAACTCTTTTTCGCCTCCCTTATACGATTGAAAAATTTCTTCGTTTGATTCTTCAAAAAATTTATTTCTAGGAAAGTTTTTATCTACCAAATTATTCGCTATTATAAGATTTATTGGTAAATGGGTATATGGATTGAACGTCTTTATTAATGAATAAGTAATTTTTGGACCTACAGTTAATCCTAAATTTGATGGCAGTGTCCATGGTGTAGTCGTCCATGCCATTAAGTATACATCACTTTCAATATTTTCGATTTTTAATTTGTCACTATCAACTAATTTAAACATCACCGTTGCACTAGTATCTTTTACATCTTTATATGTACCAGGCATGTTTAACTCATGGCTACTTAAACCTGTACCAGCAGCAGGGCTATATGGCTGAATACTTACACTTTCGTACAAGTACCCTTTTTTGTACAGCTCACTTAAACACCACCAAAGGCTTTCGATATAGTTATTTTCAAACGTTACATATGGATTGTTTAAATCAACCCAGTAGCCGCTTTTCTCTGTTATATTATCCCACTTATCTTTATAGCGTAAAACAGCTTCTCTACATTTTTGATTGTACTCTTCTACACTAATTTTTTTGCCTATATCTTCTTTAGTAATGCCTAATTCTTTTTCTACACCTAACTCTACTGGCAAGCCATGAGTATCCCAACCGCCTTTACGTTTTACCTGAAAACCTTGCATGGTTTTGTAGCGGCAAACCAAATCTTTAAGCGTACGGCTTATTACGTGGTGAATACCAGGCAATCCATTGGCACTTGGAGGACCTTCGTAAAATACAAAGGGCTTAGCTCCATCTCTAAGACTTACACTTTTTTCAAACGCTTGATTTTGTTTCCATTTAGCTAAAATTTCCTCACTGATTGAAGGCAAATTAAGCTGACTATATTCTTTATATTTTACTGCCATGATGATAAATAGAATGGCCTAATTAATGCACTAAGCCTATTTAAAAGGTTGGCAAAGGTACTAAAATATGGGCTTTTTTGTTGCGTTAATTTGAGTAGTATAACTAAGTAAATTTTCATAAACTAGGTTGGGCTTACTATAGTTTGATTTAGCTATTTTACGAAACTGGCAATAGTACTAATTCATTTGGCTACTTATCCACATTTATTGACCTTTGGCATAGATTTGGCGATTATTAAAATGTATTTAGCTGTTTAAAATATCTAAAATCAAAATATTTAACTTTTTGCTGGTTTAGGGTTTTATTAGGGTAAAGACGGGAGTAGTCTTACTCCCGTTATTTTTTTAAATAAGGGTACCGTTTTAAGTTCAATTATAAAAAACCAATATCTACAAGGCTTAATAAAAATATCTCCAAAGAAACATTATTGTAGGCCTTAGGTAACACAAGCACAAAGGCATTCCTCAATAGGGAATGCCTTTTTTAATAATTGTTGAAATGCTACTTAAAACTTTGTACTTCCATTTGCTTGGTAAGTATATCTAAACCTGTAAATTAATTTATCGGGTTGTGGTCCTGTAAAAGGGGCATAATCCACTGCCAATAATTCCATTTTTACATAAAAATTGTCGGCTGTTCTAAAAATAAATGTTTGGCCAGCTTTAGGAGCAAACGTTCTTGTAGTGGGATTATAATTGTACCAGCTACCATCTTTAATTGCTTTTTTTGTGGTAGTAGTATCATAAGCATATCCAGTAGTTGGCACTTCGGTAACTGAAGAATACAAAGTATTTTGCAAAATTGCTCCTGCATTGCCAGGGCCGTAAGCGTTGCTGTTTAAAATAAAAGTGGTAAAACGTAAACCAAAATCCCATTTGGTAGTAGCACTATCGCTATTGGCAACAACTGCACCATTTTTAAAATTAAAAAAGGCAAATTCTTTAGTAGAACTAAAGTTTACTAATAACGAATCGCTTTTTGTAATAATAGTGTTTTGGGCGGTTTCATCTTTTTTGCAAGATGTAAATAATGTTGCTACTGTTGCTAAGGCAATAATTGCCATCATTGTTCTTTTCATTGTTCTATTGTATTTGTGAGTGTTTAAATATTTTTTCTAAGTTAAAAATGGCGGTAATAAAATATGTTCGGCCACTTAAATGTGGCAAACGAAGTTTATCGGTATGAGCTAATAAATTATCGGCACCAGCTTGTAATTGAATAGCATTATTAATCTTTTTAGACAAAGTTAATCCTGCTAAAAAATACTCGTTAGTATATTCTCTTTCATCATCTAAAATGGCATTGCCATTTACATCTGCATAGCCTGACTTGCCATTATAAATGACCCTTGTATTTAATGTAAACTGGCTGGGCAATGTAAACGTAACTTGTGCCGTAGCTGTATGTTTGCTTCTATTAAACAAACCTCCGTATTCTTTTTTAGTTGTGTATCTACTTTCAAAAGTTATAGGGTCTCTTTTTACAATTTGTTTATTATTTATTTGAGTTAGTACATCTTTATCTTTTGCATCTAAATATTGGTATCCAACATTAACTGCAATTTTTTTATTTACATTAACTTGTAAAGAAACTGTAGCCCCTTGTGTAAATACTTTGTTTATATTTTGATAACTAAAAATGGCTTGCCCATTGGTTTTAGTAAAAGGTAAATTATAACGTTCAATTAAATTATTAATATCATTTCTAAAAAACCCAACGGTAAGTTTTGCATTATTTAAAAAACTCCATTTTAGTTCTGCATTAAAACCTAAAGAAGTTTCGGGCAACAAATTGGGGATATTTAAATAAGGATTTATGTTTATGCTGTTATCAATTTGCCCCTGTTGTTTTAATTGCTGTAACCCACTACCCAACTCGTTTACACCCAATAGTGTATAACCTATAATAGAGTTGGTGAAAAATAAAAATTGTTGCCTAAAATCTGGTGCTTTAAAACCTCTACCAATTGAGGCATTAATGTTTAGCTTGCTGTTTATTTTGTAAGATGCTGCTACTCTTGGATTAAGCTGTGCAGTAAATAAGCGATGCTTATCTAGCCTAAGCCCTGCCACAATATTCATTTTTTTAAAAATAAATTCTTGCTGTGCAAATGCATATAAGTTACCCAACTCCTTTTTATTGGCATAACGGCTGCTATTAATAGTTTCATAATCGGCACCTGCACCTGCTAAAAAAGTAGCTTTGTTTTTTGTACGTTCGTACACCAACTCTCCTTTTAAAAAAAACTGTTTTAAAAAAGAATTATCAAACAAGCTATTATCTTTTTGCAAAAAAACTTTAGCATCATTATTATACCCTGTTAAGTAAACTCTTGCATTTAGTTTAGATAAGGCATTAATTGTTCTAACTAACTCGTTTTGTATTCCCCAATCTTTTTCAAGGCTTGTGCCTTTTACCTGTTGTGTTTGCTGGTTAACATCTACCAAGTAATTATTAAATTGTTTTTGCGTAAAATACCGCAATTGATTTTTTAAAATAAGTGAATTGGAAATTTTATACTCGTTTTTAATAGTTGCTGTATAATTTTGAGAAGGGTCTATTGTTTTGCCAAAGATTGTTTCATCTAAATCGTACCCACTACTACTAAACCTTGATAGAAAAAATTGTGTATTGTTTTTTTTACTTTGTAACGATGCTGAAACGTTAACACCAATTGTATTATTGGTGCCATAATGTAGTTGTGCATTTAAAGTATTTGAAACATTGCTTTTTGTAATAATATTAATTACGCCAGCCAATGCATCTGCGCCATACAAACTTGCTGCAGGCCCTTTTATAATTTCAATTTGTTTAATGTTGTTTACATTAATTCTATCTAAGTTTAATACTCCTGCATTTCTGCCAGTCATAGGCATACCATCCAGTAATATTAATGTATAACCAGCATCTAACCCTTGCAATTGAATACCATTACCAAACGGATTGGGATAGCCTTGTAAAGATTGACCTAAAATATTATTGCTCAACTGAAGCCCAGCTTGCGTTTGCAGCACATCAGTTAATTTTTGAAACCCTAAGTTTTGAATTTGTTTTTGAGTAATTACTGTAATAGGTAACGGCACATCGCCAATACTTTTTGAAGTACGTGTAGCTGTAACTACAATTTGTTGTAAAGATTTTGTAACAGTATCGATTTGAGCAAATCCCTCAACAGCAAAAAAACTAAACCATAAAATTAAATACTTGCCTTTCATTCAAGTGCAAAATTCACTTATAAAAAACAGAGTTTTATCATGAAATTGTAAGGAAATAAAATACTTGAAAAAGTGATAATTGTATGACAAATATTTAGCCTCACCCCAACCCCTCTCCAAAAGGAAAGGGAACTCGAAGCAGGTTCATTAAAATTCATTTTTGTTTAATTCTTTTCCACTTTATAACATTGATTAATATTATAACTTAAAACCAACGGTTACAAAACCTGTTCTACCATCGGCAGGCATTGCTCCAGGCCCAGGATAGCCGCCTACTCTTCGAGTAAAATATTTAGTATTGGCTATATTATTTATTCCAGCTTTTATGTTTATGCTGTTATTAATTTTATAAGTAGCAGTAATATCGGCAACGCTGTATGCAGGTATTAAACCTGTATTACCATTTGCAGAAGGTGTTATAGTATTATTAGCATCGCTAAAGGTTTTGCTTACATAATTAAATTGTGTGGTGAGCATAAAATTTTTGTAGCCTAAACTTACACCTGTTCGTAAAATATTGGTAGGTGCATTTTCTAACTTTTTATTTTTGGTATTTGCATCTTTAAAGCTAGATGAATATGTGGCATCATTATAGGCATAGCTTACAAAAACAGACGCATTGTAAATTGTATTTTGCTTAAATGTTTTTATAATATTCCACTCTATAAAACTTTCTACGCCCTTACTTGTACTATTGCCTACATTAGATACTAACCTGTACGATGGTGTACCAGCAACTGTTACAGTACCTATTCGATTATTGTATTGTAAATAAAAGGCACTAATATCAAACTGTAAATAATTGCCTACTTTTCCTCTATAGCCTAAATCAATATTGTAACCTTTTGCATCTTTTAAATTATCATCTATTACATCAGTTGTAGGTGGAGCTTGCAGGTTGGCAAACTGTATGGGGCGATAAGCCTGTGAATAATTAGCATACATTTCTGTGTTTTTGCTAACATGATATTCAGCACCTATACCAGCTAATAAAAAACCTCTACTTCTTGTAACGTTTTGCAAAACAATATCGGCACCAGTTGATGTAAAACCGTTTCTACCATTGGCTGTACCTTTTAACCATTCATATCTAATGCCAGGTATTAAAAGTATTTTCTTACCTAATCTAAAAATATTTTCTGCAAAAATTGCTGCGTTGTATGATGCAAAATTTATATCGCCACTATACTTTCCAACAACAGTCATATCATAATCTGTACCAGTTGTACCTACACCATTTGATTGCCTAAATGTGTTGCCCTTATACAATCTTATGCCAGTGCTAATAGTATTTTCAAGATTGGCTAATTTATAATTTGTTATTAATCTACTCTCTATTCCAAAGTTTCTGTATTTATCGTTCAACAATTGTCGGTTGTTATAATTGCCTGTTGCTAAGTTTATGCTGTCCTTTATAGAAATGCTTTGCAAAAACCCAACACTATTTCTATCGCCAATGGTAGCAAATAATTTGGTGTTCCATCTAGCATTTGCACCTATGTTATAATTCAATATTAAAGCAGGTGTTGTCCATTTAATATCAAACCAGTTGCGGCTTCTAAAGCTTTGCACAATATCTTGTGCTAATAGGGCATCTGTTAAACCGCCGGGTTGTTGGCTTCTGGTGTGAGATTGCATTACCTCTGCCGTAAGCGATAATTTAGGGTTGAAATAATACGTAGCTGTAATGTAAAATGAATTAGAAAAATATTTGCTGTTGGCTCTATACCCATCGCCATTTCTATGATCAAAAAAAGCATAGTAATGCACTTTACTTGTTTTACCACCAATGGCATTATAACTATTGAATAATCTATTACTACCAATGGTTTGTTGACTTTCAAACTCTACCTTTTTTTTAAACTCACTACCATTGCGTAAAATATAATTTACCATACCGCCAAATTGTGGCCCGTATTGCAAAGCTCCCTGCCCTCGTACCACTTCAATACGCTGCACCGCTTGTAATTGTGGATTATAATATGCTTCTGGATAACCAAACGGATCGGCAGCAATATCGTAACCATTTTGGCGAATATTAAATTCCCAACTTCTATTAGGGCTTAAACCCCTTGCTGCAATACCAATTTGAATACCACTAGGGTCGCTTTCCCAAATATGTATACCAGCTACTTTTGCCATTACCTGCCTCATAGTATTGGTTACTACATTGCCTTGCACATTATCTAACACTATTAAAGCATTTTTTTTACCAGCATAAATATTAGTGCCAACTATTTCTGGCATTTGATGATAATCACTTTTACTGCCTTTGCCTACGATTGTTATTTCGGGTAGGTTTTTATGATTACTAATCGTTGTATCTAAAGTATGTTGAGCTTTTATTATATTTATTGATAAAAACAATGCTGCTATAACTATTTTGCCTTTCATTCTACTATTTTTTTTGCAAATGTGAGTCAGAAAAAAAATTATAGTATTAGTAACAAGGAAAATGATTTACGCATGAGGGAAAAGCATTAGCCTAATGTGCAAACCCCAAAGCCTATTAAAAGTATTAAACCTGTAGCCGTCAATAATGATAAACCGTAAGTTTTTTCCTTTGCAGCAAGAGCAATAATTAATCCTATTAAAAACATAGGTAATGCCATAAGCATTAATGTTATACCTAAATCAGAGTGATTGCTGCCATAGCTTCTCCCATATTTACTTGGGTTGTTAATTAAAAAGCCAATTATTAAAGGAATACAAAGATTTATAAGTAGGTACTTGCCAAAATTATTCATGTTAGTACATTTTAATTTTTTATAGATAAACGTTCCTTTTGCAATTGCTTTAAATAATCTTCTTTATCGTCTCTGTAAAATAAATTCATCGTTTCAAAAGGAATAATTCTTCCATCTTTATGTACAATATGCACACAACTTTTTTTAATTGCCCTTACATCAAAATCATAAGCATCAATAAAACGCATAATAATAATCCTAAATAAATTATCATAGCCCAAGCCAGGTGCCTCAATTTTAGGCAAGCAACAAAGTAATTGCTTCATATTTTCTTCTACCTTATCTACAGAAATTCCTGTGCTAAAAATATCAATCATTTTTTGTTTTAAGGCATCATCTTGTTCATAAACTATTGTATTGCGACTGTTATCTAGCAATTGAGATGGGTCAATATATCTTGTAAGCGGAAAAACTTGGTCATCAATTTTTAATGCATACCCCATAACTAAAGCATCTGGATTACAAGGTACAGGCAACAAATCATTAGGTGTAAAAATATTAGTTTGATTCAAAATTTTTTGCCTCACATCAGTCATGGTTATTCTATCCGTAGCAGGATTAAAGTTTTCTGTTCTACCAGCAACTTGTGTGGGTTGAAATGTTACTCCACGTACACATTTTTGCTTTAAAGCAAACTCAATAATCTTTCCTATCTCATCATCGTTCACACCTTGTTGCAACGTAACCACTAAAGTTGTAGAAAGATTCAGAGCATTCAAATGTTCTAACGCTTTTATTCTTGTTTCGGTTAAATCCTTGCCCCGTAAAGCTTCCAAAGCTGATGCTTTAAAAGAATCAAATTGTAAATACACTTCAAAATCGGGTGCATAGGTTGCTAACTGCTTTGCAAAAGCAAAGTCTTTTGCAATACGAATACCATTTGTATTTAGCATTAAATGTTTAATGGGTTTCTTTTTTGCAATATCCATAATAGCAAAAAAATCAGGATGGACAGTTGGCTCTCCGCCACTTATTTGAACAACATCTGGCTCTCCTTCACTTGCAACAATAATATCTAACATTCTTTCTACTTCCTCAATTGTTCTATGCCTACCGTAATGTGGACTACTCATAGCATAACAAGTGGGGCAACTTAAATTGCATCGGTCGGTAATTTCTAGAACCGTTAAACAACTATGTTGCTCATGATCTTGACAAAGTCCGCAATCATAAGGGCACCCATAAGTTGTTTTTGTACCAAAATTTAAAGGAGTTTCAGATGGTTTATTATAGTTGCGTATAATTTTATAATATTCGGCATCAGTTGCGATAAGCACTTTTTCAAAACCATGCTCACTACAATTTTTAAGCATATAAACATGATTGTTTTCAAATACAATCTTTGCATCTACTCTTCTTAAACAAGTACTGCAAATGCTCAATGTAAAATCGTAGTAGGTATAGGGGCGTACAGGCATGAAAATTTATTTTTTTTGTAAGATAAATTTTTTAGGCTTAATCAAATAGTTAAAATAATACAAAAGTCCCAAGATTGAGGCAATTTGAATCGTACTTAATCCTATTGAAAATGTATAGTGTGGCTTAATAAAATCTAATAAAAATCTAAATACCATATAAGCTATCATAAACAACTTAAACCTACTACCAACTGTAAGAACATATTTTTTCTCCGTTAAAAATAAAAAAGACCATAAACCAATTAAGAATACAATTTCGTAGAGTGTTACTGGATGCCGTAAAAAAGTATCTCCCAGATACATCCCTGTAAAAAAAGTAGTAGGCAAACCATAGGTTTCTTCATGAATACCCATACTAAAACAACCTATACGCCCAATTATTAAAGCTAAAAGTATTGGGTAAACAAAAATGTCGCCAGTGTTTTGCTTTTCGCCTACTACTTTTTTAATAGCTTCAACACCAAAAAGTCCACCTAAAAAACCGCCTAGCACTGTTTTATTTTGATAGATATACAATAAAGGGTTTTCAGCTTCAAATAATGCTTGGGGATTTTCAAAACCACCAACCAATCTACTACCAAGTAAAGCTCCAAATATAGCACCTATTAGCACCCAAATTCTGCTAATACTTTCAACTATATCACCTTGCTTTTTTCTCAAAAACAAAAAGTACCTAAAGCCAATAAACATACCCAAAGGCTCGGTTATAGTGTGCAATAATATTTTAGAAGAACCAATTTCTATATAGAAAGGGAAACTCAACTTTTTTTATTTGAAGATAGTTTATTTTAGTAAGAATTAAACACATAGGCATATAGGTACATAGCTTTGTCACACTTAACAATACTATGTGTGTATGTGTTTAAAAAAAACTACCTCATCAACAACTCACAAGGTTTAATGCCTGTGTGTTTTTTAAATGCGGTGCTAAAGTGAGAGATGGAAGAATAACCCAGTAAAGATGAAACATCGGTTACACTAAGTCCTTTATCATACAATAAATACTTAGCATGTTCCATACGTTGGGTTTGATAAAAATCGAATATAGTAGTGCCAAATAATTCTTTAAAGCCTTTTTTTAAGTAGCACTCGTTAATAGCTACTTTTCGGCTTAAAGCCTTTATGGTTAAGGGTTCGCCAATATGTTGTAATAAAATTTCTCTTGCTTTTGAAATTTTGTCTCTATCGGCTTCGTTGGCTAAAAATTTGCAAGTAAAATTTTCTTGATGCTCACCCAACATACAATCCATACTGTACAACAGTAAAATTTGTGTTTGAGCATTAATGAAAATATTTTCTAACGTATCGGTATAATTATGATTTAATAATGCTTCAATAGCTAACCTCGTTTTACCACATAATGGTAATTGTTTGCTAAAAGATGTGGCATGTGAAAAAGCCAATACTTTTTCAGAAAGGGTATTATCTTTTTTACTTTTTCTAAACTGATTAAGATATGTTGGTGAAAAACTAAAACTTAATACATCTACACTATCTACCTTTTCAACACAAGTTTTACTTTGATTGAATTTACAAAAATCACACTCGGTTTGTTTTTGCTTGCAATACACATTACCACTTACACAAAACTTAAGCTCTAGTCTATTTTCTTCAGGGTTATTTTTTGAGTAGTGATACACTAACACACCTGTATCATCAATATTCCAGACGGTATTTTTTTTATAACGATTAATGGCATAATGAACCGAGCCAGGCACAGCTTTATCTACTTGCAACAACACTTCTAACTCCTCTTGCATAAGAGGGGTTTTGTGGGCAATGGTTAATATGTCTGTTAAGGAGTGCATTTAGTAGTGCAAAGATACACCAATTAGTGTTTGAACATAAAAGCAAAGTTTGTGCCTTTGTTTGAACTATGCCATTTTAACCTAAAGTTTAGCATAAAATGCAGTATTATTTTTTAAAATTTTCATTATTTACTTTTTGCCTTGACGCAAAAAGTAACAAAAAAGTCAAGGCAGGAACGATAACAGCCCGTTCCTGCCGAACAGCTATGTGCATCAGTTGTACTACTGTGGCTTCAACATTGGTAATTCTACTCTTAAAAGCAAGCGTTATAATTAACTACAAGCTAATTTTCTGTGCCTAATTTTTGAGTAGAGTTGATGGGCTGCCCGACTGGCAGTAGTAGCTGTCTTATGTGCTGGTTTTTGTGCATAGCAAGGCACTACTACAGAAGGCGGGGACACTAGTTGAACAATGAAATATTGCCCACAGCCCCAAAGAAAATTTCGAATGGAAAAATGGCTAATATAGTTTACGAAAATTCGAAATTCGACCATTCAATATTAGAAATTAAAAGGTGTGGAAATGTTGGTAAAAAATAGTGTCAATTACTTTGCTAAAAATGCCTTAAAACCCTTGATTTTGCTTATATTTGCCGATAATCGATTTTTGAAAAAAATAACCCGATTTTATTATATTTATGAGTGAAGAAATAGTAGAAAAAACCGCTGCTCAAAAAGCCAGTTATGGAGCAGATAGCATACAAGTTTTAGAGGGATTAGAAGCCGTACGTAAACGTCCTGCCATGTACATTGGCGATATTGGTGTAAAGGGTTTGCATCATTTAGTATATGAGGTGGTTGATAACTCTATTGATGAGGCTCTTGCTGGTCATTGTAAAAACATTTCGGTAACTATTAATGAAGATAATTCAATAACTGTTGAAGATGATGGTAGAGGTATTCCTACGGCCATGCATACGAAAGAAAAACGTAGTGCATTGGAAGTAGTAATGACGGTGCTACATGCTGGTGGTAAATTTGATAAAGACAGTTACAAGGTGAGTGGTGGTTTGCATGGTGTGGGTGTAAGTTGTGTAAATGCATTAAGTACCAAACTACATGTTACTGTAAATAGAGATGGTAAAATTTATGAACAAGAGTATGCTATAGGTGTACCTCAATACCCAGTAAGAGAAATTGGCACTAGCGATAAACATGGTACTAAAGTACAGTTTTGGCCAGATAATACCATTTTTACAGAAAGCGTTTATAAAAGAGATATTTTAGAAGGCAGACTTAGAGAGCTTTGCTATTTGAATAAAAAAATACGCATTAATATTACAGACCTTAGAGAATTAGAGGAAGATGGTAAGCCTTATACTAAAGAGTTTTATAGCGAAGGTGGTATTAGTGAGTTTGTGGAGTTATTGGATAAAAGTGGTAACCGTCAGCCTTTATTGCCTGTAGTTATTAATTGTGAAGCCCACGACCCTGTTACTAATGTAGTGGTAGATGTGGCTATGATTTACAATACTAGCTACCAAGAGCATATTTTTAGCTATGTAAACAACATTAATACTATTGAGGGTGGTACACATGTGGCTGGTTTCCGCCGCAGTATTACCAGAGTATTTAAAAGCTATGGCGAAAAAGAAGGCATGTTCGACAAAGCCAAGGTAGAAATTGAAGGTGATGATTTTAGAGAGGGATTAAGTGCTATAGTATCGGTAAAAGTACCAGAGCCTCAATTTGAAGGGCAAACCAAAACTAAACTAGGTAACAGTGAGGTAATGGGTGTGGTGGATACTACGTTAAGCCGTGTATTAACCGCTTACTTAGAAGAAAACCCTAAGGAGGCTAAAACCATTATACAAAAAGTAATATTAGCTGCACAAGCTAGAGCAGCTGCCCGTAAAGCTAGAGAAATGGTACAACGTAAGAGTGTACTTACTGGCGGTGGCTTACCGGGTAAATTGGCTGATTGTAGCGATAAAGAACCACACCGTTGTGAGTTGTACCTAGTTGAGGGAGACTCGGCTGGTGGTACAGCTAAGCAAGGTAGAGATAGAAGCTACCAAGCCATATTGCCGCTACGTGGTAAAATTTTGAACGTAGAAAAAGCCATGGAGCATAAAATTTATGATAATGAGGAGATACGAAATATGTTTACAGCCCTTGGTGTAAAAATTGGTACGCCAGAAGATCCTAAAGCTTTAGATACTAGCAAACTGCGTTATCATAAGCTAATAATTATGACCGATGCCGATGTGGATGGTAGCCATATTGCTACGCTAATTCTTACATTTATTTTTAGATATATGAAAGAGTTGGTAGAGCAAGGTTTTGTATTTATTGCTCAGCCGCCTTTGTATTTAGTTAAAAAAGGTAAAGAGCAAGAATATGCTTGGAACGATGAAGAACGTAAACTACATATTGCCCGTATTGGCGGTGGTAAAGATGAAAGTGTAACTACACAACGTTACAAAGGACTTGGAGAAATGAATGCAGAGCAATTATGGGAAACCACTATGAACCCAGCTACTCGTACTTTAAAGCAAGTAACTATTGAAAGTGCTGCCGAAGCCGATAGAGTATTTAGTATGCTTATGGGTGATGAAGTACCACCACGTAGAGAGTTTATAGAAACACATGCTAAATATGCTAAGATTGATGTGTAGGAATTTGCCTGTGGCAAATTTTTGGTAAATATATTTTGAATTCGCCTAATGACGAATTCCTACAAAACGAATTTACTTTAGTAAACTCGGTTTTTTGTTATGGGCATTTGTTCATTTTTGGGCTTCGTTTGCAACATGTGTTTGTTAATTTTATTCTTTTAGTAAAAGAATGAAATTAATCACTTTTGTATAGTGGGAATTTTATTGGGCTTTTATTGATGTTTTGTCCATAACTTAGAATTGCTTTCTTAATTATATTCAGCAAGTTATCATCCCATTTACCCACTTTTTTTTGCTAAAACCAATATTTTTAGTAGCTTGTTCCTTAATTACTACGTAAGAAATGGCATTTTGCAGTTCTTACCCCATTATTACTAACCAATAAATTCTAAAAAAATGAGTAAAATGTTAACCGCTTATTGCATGAAGACAAAGGAAAAAGATGTTCCAATGCAAGATGCTGTAATAACCAAAACTGCCCGTGGTGGATATATGGCACAAGGCAACGATGGTAAAGGCAACAAAATGACTACTATGCTTGGCGAAGCTAGAGCTTTGGAAGCTGTAAAGGATGGTGTTGCAAAAAAAGGATGGTAATTACTACTTGTAAAAAATTAAAAAACGGCTGTAAAATTTACAGCCGTTTTGTTTTTATTTTTATTGATTCCATTAGTTCCTCTGGTAGAAAAATGAGATGTTTTGTTCCTCAACATTACAGATATTGTATTCCTTTGCATTCATTACAATTTCTTTATCATTACATTTTTTTCCATACTAAGTTGCCATGGTCTTGCAAAGCAATTTTTCCTTGCTACAATATACAGTAGCAAAGAAGTAGTTTCTACCCCATTGGCATTATGTTAAAACTTTCAATAATATTTTATGTATATTAGTACATGCTTTTAAAGCCACTGTTTTTTTACCTTATACTAACTACTATAACCGCAACCGCCAATGCACAAGATGGTGGTTATAAATTATTTCGTTCGTTTACCGTAGCAGATGGTTTACCGAGTAACAATATTTATACCTGTGTAGAAGATAACTATGGCTTTTTATGGGTGGCAACGGATGCTGGCATAGCAAGGTTTGATGGAAAGCATTTTCAAACATTTACTACCAAAGATGGATTGCCAGATAATGAAGTACTAGATGTTGTAAATGAAAAAAATGGACGTATATGGGTTAATTGCTTTAAACAAAGCCCTGCCTATTTTGATTATATAAAAAATAAATTTATCAATGCTAAAGAAGATAACCTGCTAGCTAAAGTTACTGGAACAAACATTTTGAATGTAACTCCATTATTAAACGGTGGCGTAATGTATAGTAATGAAAACGGCAGCCATTTTTTTGAAAATGAGAA
>JAGNRZ010000208.1 GCA_017988335.1 Ferruginibacter sp. | reverse complement strand
CATTGTAATAGCCATACCATCGGCTTACGCCATACAGGTATTAGAAAGTTTACCGCCCAATGTTTTTGATAATAAAAAAATTGTAAGTGCCATAAAAGGTATTCTACCTCAAAATAATTTATTACTAAACGATTATTTGCAGCAACAATTTAAGGTGCCAATCGAAAATTATTTTGCAGTTTTGGGCCCTTGTCATGCAGAGGAGGTTGCGGCAGAAAAATTATCGTACCTAACTTTTTCAGGGGTAGATGAAAATACAACAAAGCAAATTGCTAGCTACTTTAAAACTTCTTACTTAAATACAATTATTAATACAGATATTTTTGGAGTACAGTATGCAGCAGTACTAAAAAATATTTATGCAGTAGGTGCAGGTATTGCACATGGGCTTGATTACGGCGATAATTTTTTAAGCGTTTTTATAGCCAATGCCGCCGATGAAATGGCAAGCTTTTTACGAAAAAGCGGCATAAAAAATATTGAAGTAGGGCATATCGATCAACCACCAACCACCAAGCAACAACGAACAACAAATTACGCTGCCTCTGTTTACCTTGGCGATTTGTTGGTTACTTGCTATAGTTTGCATAGCCGCAACCGAAGCTTTGGCAATATGATAGGTAAAGGCTACAGTGTAAAAGCTGCCCAATTAGAAATGAACATGGTGGCAGAAGGTTATAATGCAAGCAAATGTATGTTTGCCATTAATAAAGCTGTAGGTGCCAATATGCCTATTGCCGAAACCGTTTATCAAATACTTTGGGAAAACCTTGCTCCAGCCGTGGGTTTTAACAAAATAGAAGCCTGTTTAATATAGATAGGCACTAACTTTGCATTAGTAACATTATGCCATTATCATATACATATATTAGCAGCTACGCCATACTATTTATGATAGGTGTTTTAGTAATTGGGCAAGTAGTAAAATATTTTAGGAAAGAACCACAATCCTAAAAAAACAAATCCGCTGCAATACCGTCAGCAAAAAATTTCCCTTCGTTAGTTAAAATCAATTTTTGGGTTACTAAAATAACTTTATTTGTACTCAAGTACTTTTTACTTTGTACTTTCAACTTTGTACTAAATTCTTCTCCAAATCTTTCTTTCACTACTTTTAAATCTATTCCTTCAATTGTTCGAAGTGATGTCATTATGTATTCATTCAATTGCTGCACTTCAGTAAGTACTTCTCCTTCATAGGGCAAAGTGTTTTTTTGTAAAGCCGAAATGTATAAAGCATTGTTAGCAATATTCCATTTTCTTGTTTTATCACCATCGTATGAATGAGCAGAAGGCCCAAAACCATAATACGGCTTACCTTGCCAGTAACTGCTATTGTGCTTACTTCTAAAATTAGGTTTAGCAAAATTGCTTATTTCATAATGTTCGTAACCAGCTTGCGTTAATTGGTTAACTAAAATAGTAAATTGCTCAGCTTGCTTTTCCTCATTAATTTTTAATGCACTATTTTTTGAAATAATATGGGCTAAAGTAGTTTTAGGCTCTACAGTTAAAGCATAGCAACTTATATGCGGCACATTTTTTTCAAGAACTATACAAATGTTTTTCAGCCACTCTTCATTACTTAATAATGGCGAACCATAAATTAAATCAATGGAATAATTAGTAAAGCCTGCTGCTTTTATTTTATCTAAACATTGTAAAGACTCTGCAGCAGTATGGGCTCTGTTCATCCATTTTAATTCCTCATCATTAAAGCTTTGTAGTCCTACACTCAATCTGTTAATACCAAATTGTTTCCACAGTTGCAGTTTTTCATCACTAATATCATCTGGGTTGGCTTCTAATGTAATTTCTATATCACTTGCAAAGTCAAATCGTTTATGTAAGGCATCAAAAATAATTTGTAATTCATCAGCATGTAAAATGCTAGGTGTGCCACCACCAAAGTAAAGCGTTTCAATTCTTTCTTTTACCTTTTTCAAATTAGTAGGTGTAGAAGTGATTTCAATCTCCTTCTTTATCGCCTCTATCATTTCACTTTTGTACTTTAACGTAGTACTAAAATGAAAATTACAATAAGTACAAGCTTGTTTGCAAAATGGAATATGAATATAAACGCCTGCCAATTTTTGGTTAATCGCTTTTTGTTTGAAGATTATATTTTAGATTTGAATAACAATGAGCAAAGGTAATTTTTTAGTAAGTAAAAAATGGGTGATTATAGTAGCCCTACTATTACCTCATTTTGTATTGGCACAATCATCATATAAGCTTGTTGTAAACTATGTTGATAAAGACAGTATTACTCAATACCAATTACCAGCCATTGAAAGCTCATTTAGTGATAGAGCAGCTTGTAATTTATACATTAGCAATTTAGTGTCATTACTAAATAGCAAGGGCTTTGTAACTGCATCTATTGATAAAACTTACGAAGAAGATAAGCAAACAAAAATTGATTTATTTCTTGGAAAAAAATATCAATGGATTACACTTACGCCAATAGGCATTGAAAAAAGAGCTGTTGATATAAGTGGCTACTCCGAAAAACAATTTTTTAAAATGCCTATTAACATGGCTTTACTACAAATTATTCAGCAACGTATATTGAACTTTTACGAAAACAATGGTTATCCATTTGCAGAAATATATTTAGATAGTGTACAATTAAATAATGATAAAGTAGATGCTTTATTAAAGGTTAAAAAAGGAGTGTTATATAAAATTGATAGTATTCGTCAATTAGGTACTGCTAAAATGAATAATAAATTTTTGCAGCGATATTTAGATATTGCCAATGGTTCACAATACAACAAAACTAAGTTGCAGCAAATAGATAAACTACTTTTACAATTACCATACTTACAAGCTACACAACCTAGTGATATTACCATGTTAGCAAACGGCTCGGTAGTAAATATTTATCATGCAAATAAAAAAAGTAGCCAAGTAAGTGCTATTGTTGGCTTTTTACCTTCGGCAACACAGGCTGGTAAATTACAAATTACGGGAGATGTAAACTTAAATTTAAAAAACACCTTCGGCAATGGCGAAACAATTATTGCCATGTGGCAACAACTACAATTAAAATCTCCCAGATTAAATTTAGGCTATCAACAACCCTATTTATTTGGTAGTAAATTTGGTGTAGATTTTTTGTTTGATTTGTTTAAAAAAGATTCTTCTTTTTTGCAGTTACAAGCACAATTAGGTACACAATACCAACTGTCGGCAAATCAATCGGGTAAATTATTTGTGCAATGGCAAAATGCTTTTTTACTGGCCGATGGGGTAGATACAAATTTTGTAAAAGCCACAAAAACATTACCACCTAATATTGATGTTACGGCGGTGAACGTAGGGTTTGATTATGAATTTAACAATACAGATTATCGCCTTAACCCACGTAGTGGAAACGAATTAAAATTAACTACCACAGTTGGTATTAAAAACATAAAACCCAATAATCAAATAATCAATATTAAAGACCCTTCTTTTAACTATGCCTCTTTGTATGATACATTAAAAAAGAAAACCTATCAACTAAAGGTAAAATTAACAGCGGCACATTTTTTTCCAATAGGTAAGCAAGCTACAGTTAAAGTAGGGCTTAATGCTGGTGTATATACAAGCCCTAATATGTTTCGTAACGAACTTTTTCAAATTGGTGGTTATCGCCTGTTAAGAGGGTTTAATGAAGAAAGCATTTTTGCATCTACCTATGCTACATCTAGTATTGAGTATAGATACAGGCTTGGGCTAAATTCAAATTTATTTGGCTTTGTAGATGGTGGTTGGGTGCAAAACAAATACCAACAGCTTAATTTAAAAAACACATTTACCAGTGCAGGTTTAGGCATATTATTCGAAACTAAATTTGGTTTACTAAACTTAAGTTATGCCCTAGGCAAACGAAATGATATTCCTTTCAATATAAGAGAAGCATCAAAAATTCACTTTGGCTATATTAATTACTTTTAAAATAGGCTAGTACTAATTACTTTTGCAAAAATATTTTACTATCAAAAGGTTATTTTTTCTTTCACTTCTTTTATTTTCTTTTGTGGCAAATGCACAACAGGCAGATAGTACAATTGTAAAAACAGATTCGTTACCAATAAATAATAAAGTACTTACACCTTATCAATTAGTAGTAAAAAATATTATCGATGGTAATCAATACTTATCTACCCAAAAAACACCACAGTACAATATTGTAT
>JAGNRZ010000061.1 GCA_017988335.1 Ferruginibacter sp. | reverse complement strand
GATAATTATTCTATTGCCGATCAGTTTTCTTTATTATCAAAACTATTAGACATACATGGCGAAAATAGTTTTAAAGCAAAAACATATTCTATTGCAGCATACCATATCGAAAATTTACAAGTGCAATTAAGCACAATGGAATATGCCAATATTTTAAGTACAAAAGGTATTGGTGAAAGCACTGGAAAAAAAATTATTGAACTTTTAGAAACAGGAAAATTATCTGCCTTAGAAGAAATGCTAGCCAAAACTCCTTTAGGTGTTGTTGAGCTACTAAATATTAAGGGTATTGGCCCTAAAAAAATTCATACCATTTGGAAAGAAATGGAAATTGAAAGCGTAGGCGAACTTTTATATGCCTGCCAAGAAAATAGATTAAAACTATATAAAGGCTTTGGTGAAAAAACACAGCAAAGCCTTATTGAGACCATAGAGTTTTACCAAAATAATAAGGGTAGTTTTTTATTTGCTCAAATAGAAGTGGTAGAACCACAAATAACAACGTATCTAAAAAAATTATTTGGTACAGATAATGCCCATATTACAGGTGGTTTTAAACGGCAATTAGAATATGTGGATGAACTAGAGTACATAATCCCTTTATCTAACGAAGAAATTAAGCCTAAATTTTTATCTGCCAATCCTCCAGAGTTATTAGAAGAAACAGATCATAGCCTTTTATATAAATTATTAAACGGTTTACGCTTACGCTTACACACTGGCGAAAACAATTGGCAAAAAAGATTATTTATAACAAGTGCTAGTGAACAATTTAGCCAAGCCTTTTTACAACAATACCCTTCTGCAAATTTTACAGCCATTGAAAACGACCATGCCGAATTGTTTAGGCAAGCCAATATTGCCTTTGTACCTACTTATGCCAGAGAAACCGAAACTGTAATAGAATTAGCCAAAAGCAATACTTTACCTACGGTAATTGTACCAACCGATATTAAAGGCATAATACATAGCCATAGTAATTGGAGCGATGGCAGCAATACAATTGAAGAAATGGCAAATGCTGCACAAGCTAAAGGGTTACAATATTTAGTAATTAGCGACCATAGTAAAAGTGCCTATTATGCACAAGGCCTAAGTGAAGAAAAAATTGCAGCTCAACACCAATATGTAGATGAGCTAAATGCTAAAAACCCAAGCTTTAAAATTTTTAAAAGTATTGAAAGCGATATTTTGAATGATGGCAATTTAGATTATAGCAATAGTATACTTGGTACATTTGATTTAGTAATTGCTAGTGTACACAGCAATTTAAAAATGAATGAAGAAAAAGCCATGAGCCGCCTTATTGCTGCTATTGAAAATCCTTATACCACAATTTTAGGTCACATGACAGGTAGGTTGTTATTAAGCCGTAAAGGCTACCCTGTTGACCATAAAAAAATAATTGATGCCTGTGCTGCCAACAACGTAGTAATTGAGTTAAATGCACACCCTAGCCGCTTAGATATGGATTGGCGACATATTGCATACGCCTTAGAAAAAAATGTACTTATCAGTATAAATCCAGATGCCCACACTATTGAAGGTTTTGATGATACAAGATATGGTGTATTGGTTGCTCAAAAAGCATTGGTAACCAAGGAGCAAAATTTGAGTAGTTTTGGGTTGAAGGAGTTTGAAGATTATTTAATAAGAAGTAAAAAAAAAATAGCTTTTATTGGTCTATAATCAAATTTGAAAATGATCCTGTAACAGGGAACCCATTGTTAAGTGAAACCGAAAAAGTACCACTAAGCTTGTTATCTGATTTAGTTAATTGTAAAGTACCATTCACTGCAACCTGAGCACCCCCATTTGGTTCTATAAAATCAAAATAATTAATATTACTTCCACTTGTAAAAGTATAACTACCTGTATTAAATGAACTTAAAGTAATTTGTTGACCAGAACCTCTACTTGGTCTTGCTGTTCGTAAATCACCAATAATGGTGGGTTTCCCAAAATAATATGCTGTATTTGCTTCAACATATAAGGCATTATACGTTATCCCTTTATAAGTCCAAGTAAAACTTGGCGATGATGTCTCCTCCTTTTTTTTGCATGAAATAAAACTTAAAATGATTACTGAAAAATAGGCAATAACAAGAATTTTCTTACTCATAAAATAGGAATTTATTTGTAATAAGACAATAATACTATGTTACATATTTCAACTATACAAATCAAACATCTAAACACTCACATTAAAATCCCTCAACGCATCATTTAAACTCGTTTTTAAATCGGTGCTTGGTTTGCGTTGTCCAATAATTAAAGCACAGCCTACACCAAATTCACCTGCTGGAAATTTTTTATTGTAACTACCAGGGATAACTACACTTCTTGCTGGCACTCTCCCTTTCATTTCAATAGGTTCAGTACCGCTAACATCAATTATTTTAGTACTTTGTGTAAGTACCACATTGGCACCTAATACTGCTTCTTTTTCTACAATTACACCTTCTACTACAATACAGCGGCTACCAATAAAGCAACCATCTTCAATAATTACTGGTGTGGCCTGCAATGGCTCTAATACACCGCCAATACCTACGCCACCGCTTAAGTGAACGCCTTTGCCTATTTGAGCACAACTACCTACAGTTGCCCATGTATCAACCATAGTGCCTTCATCTACATAAGCCCCTATATTTACATAGCTTGGCATAAGCACAACGTTTTTGGCTAAGTAAGCCCCGTATCTAGCAACAGCATGTGGCACAGCTCTTACTCCTAACGATTTATAATCGCTTTTTAATTTCATTTTATCGTAAAACTCAAATGGCGGTAAAGTGTACGTTTCCATTTGTTGTATACCAAAATATAATAGTATGGCTTGTTTTACCCATTCGTTTACTTGCCAGCCACTCTCAGTGGGTGATGCTGTACGTAAACGTCCTTTATCTACTTCTTCAATTACAGTCTTTACAGCATCGGTATAGGTTGCATCTTTTAATAATTCTCTATTTGCCCAAGCATCATTTATTAATTGTTGTAATTGCATTAGTTTATTTTTTTGCAAACATACAATGTAGTTGTAAAACTATGATAGGTTTTTATTAATAACTTTGAAAAAATGATCGAATTTAAAAAATGTCAGCCTGAGCTTGTCGAAGGCGGGTTTTTGCTAAACTAAACCGGTTTCGACAAGCTCAACCTGACAACATAATATTTGAGAGTGTTTACATGCAAAAAATACTAATTATACAAACTGCTTTTATTGGCGATGTAGTATTAGCGACTGCTATGATTGAAAAAATAAAAATTTTTCACCCAACAGCAATGGTTGATGTATTGGTACGAAAAGGAAATGAAAGTTTATTACAAAACAATCCACATATAAACCAAGTATTAGTTTGGAATAAAAAAGAAAATAAGCTAAAAAATTTATTCAACATTTTACAACAAATAAGAAAAACTAGGTACGATAAAGTTATTAATGTACAACGATTTTTTGCTACAGGATTATTAACTGCATTTTCTAAAGCAAACCAAAAAATAGGTTTTGATAAAAACCCATTAAGCATATTTTATACCACTAAAGTGCCGCATGTAATTAGTAATACGCCACCTTATAGGCATGAGGTAGAACGTAATAACGATTTAATAAAACATTTTACCGACGATACCATTTCTTTACCAAAACTATATCCATCGGCAGCTGATTACGAAAGTGTTGAACAATACTCAGCACAACCTTATGTAACCATGACGCCAAGCAGCGTATGGTTTACCAAAAAATTTCCTTTTGAAAAATGGATTGAGTTAATAGACAAAACATCATCTACTTACAACATATATTTATTAGGCGGAAAAGATAATATTGATGAATGTAAAGCCATACAAGAAAAATGTACTAATCCTAATGTACAAATTTTAGCAGGCAAGCTATCTTTTTTACAAAGCACAGCATTAATGAAAAATGCAGCTATGAATTATGTAAATGATAGTGCTCCATTGCATTTTGCCAGTGCAGTAAATGCTCCTGTAACTGCATTTTTTTGTAGCACTATACCAGCATTTGGTTTTACGCCATTATCTACCAAAAGTATTATTATACAAACTGAAGAAAAGCTAACCTGTAGACCATGTGGTTTACATGGTAAAAAACAATGCCCTTTACAACATTTTAAATGTGGGTATGGAATTGAGGTAGATAAAGCAGTTATTTAATTTTTCTTAAACACAGATACTTCGACAAGCTCAGTACACAGATTATTTTCACAGATTGTTTAAATTAAAAAAGACTACCATAGTTTTAAAAACTATGGTAGTCTAAATATATCTGTGAAAATTTGTGCTATTAATCCTTCAACCTGCCTACCGGCAGGCAGGTCTGTGGTTAAGCCTACAATGTAAAGCCCACACCTAATTGAATGGATTGGCTTTTCCATTTTTCTTTATTATCAATATCATTTAGATTGCTTAAGCCCACTGCATATCTACCATAAATACGTATTTTACTAATATTTAATTGCAAGCCTCCAAGCATACTAAAGTCGCCATTTTTAAAAGCTTCTTTACCGTTAGCAATAAAAGTTTTATCGCTGTTCATATTGATACTGTACTGTGGCCCTACTTGAAAAGTTACAAATTTATTAGGACTATAGTTTAACAAAAGTGGTATAGATAACTGGTTGAGCTTAACACCATTTACTTTATTAAATGCGTAAACATCGCTAAATTTAGATGAAGTATCTACATTGGTTTGATTAAACAACACTTCTGGCTGAATGCCAATTTTATCTGATACTTTTATTGTAACAAATCCGCCTACATGATAGCCGAATGAAAATTGATTTTTAAAAGATTGTCCATCAATTTTATTAATTGAAGCACCACCCTTAATACCCACTTTTAACCCTTGTGCAAATGCCGAAGTGGTAATTACTGTAACTGCTGTTAACATAAAAAGTTTAAGGTTCATACAAATATTTTTTTTAGTTGCAATGAATAATTCAAGTACTGTGCCAAACAAACGTTACTTTTTGTTAAAGAGAGCTATTAACAAAATTTTAAAAAGAAAAACCTGCTGTGAAGCTAAAAATGCTGCTAAATCTTTGCTCAGTTGTTTTAGGCAAATAATAATCAAAGTATAAATTAGGTTGCAAATAAAATTTACCAATCCCATAAGTTATATTAATAGAGGAAGCAATTGATTGTAATTGCATTTTATTGGTTTGAGACGTTTTCTTTCTTGACAAATATTTAGCTGCAAGCCGAGGTCTATTTGCAAAAAGATTATTAGTATGATTTTCGGTAAGTTTATCACTTCCCATATTTAACATTACCATTGGGGTAATAGTTATTACATCATTATTGGTAAATATATTTTCAAATTCAAATTGATGTTCTGCCGATATACTTATTGAAAGGTATTGCGTTTTGTTTGCAGTGGAATCAGTTCCTTTTATCAATATTGTAGTATCTCTACGTGGATTAAACAATGGGACTGTTTTAAGGAAGCTTACGAACTCGGCAAGTTTATAATTTCCATTTGCAAACCCTAAACTAATACCCGGTTGTATAAATGGTTTTGTATATTTAAAATAGCCAAACACTTCATTCTGGTAAATACTTTTACCATTGTATTTTTTATTATCACCAAAATTTCTTGTATAAGAAATCCCAGTAGAAATTTTATCTCCATCATAACCATATCCTACCAATGCACCAGTTTGATATAAACTGAGTTTACTATTTTCATTTGTTAAAAATGTAGTAAGTCCTACATTAAAACCACTTTTAAAATAATAAAACAATGCAGGTGTAAGCACTAGTTGGTTAGTATAGCCAGTTGCATTTACAGCTTGGTTTTGTGTACTAAATGTACCATTGCCAAATCCAATACTTACATCTAAATAATTTCTACTACTATCATCTATAAAATCTAATAAATCGTCAGCAGACTTTATCATACTATCTAACACCGCTTTATCCTTTGCAGACAATGCAGTATCTACCTGTGCATTTGCCCAAAAACTAATTGCTAAAAAACATAAACACAAATACAATTTTCTCATATAAACAGTAATTACTTTTTTAGACTTTTAGCTTTAAAAATAGTTTAATGTCGTTACTTATTAATGTAAGGATAATAATTAATACAAATATCTCACTAAAAACCCTTACCTTTGCCGCCAATTATTTAAAACTGAGAATTACATGACCATGCTCAGTTGCTGTTGAAAGCGATATACTACCGAGTTGAAAGACACTCAATACAAATCTCCAACGGCCAAGAAGCATGAAGTTTTAGGAATCAATGATTTTTTGATTTGCGATTTTTTTGATTTAACAATTATCAATTAACTCATTATCAATTATCCATTTTCCTCCATGTGGCTATCGCAAATTACAATTACATGAATGCATTTGAAGCCCTAGGGCTAAATGAACAATTGGTACAAGCTGTTACCGATTTAGGATTTGAAAAACCGAGTGAAATACAAGAAAAAGCTATTCCGGTTTTATTAAGTGGCACAACCGATTTTATTGGTTTGGCACAAACAGGTACTGGTAAAACCGCCGCATTTGGTTTACCACTTTTACAATTAATAGAAGCTCCACAAAGGCATCCACAAGCATTAATTGTATGCCCTACAAGAGAGTTGTGTTTACAAATTACCAACGACTTAGAAAAATTTACTAAACATACCAAAGGTGTTTACACCGAAGCAGTATATGGTGGTGCATCTATAATGATGCAAATACGCAATTTAAAACGTGGTGTGCATATTGTAATTGCCACCCCTGGTCGTTTAATTGATTTAATTGAACGTAAAGCTATCGACTTACAAAAAGTAAAATACGTAGTGTTAGATGAAGCCGATGAAATGTTAAACATGGGCTTTAGAGATGATATTGATTTTGTTTTAAAAAATACGATTAACAGAGAAAGTACATGGTTGTTTAGCGCTACCATGCCACCAGAAGTTAGAGCTATTAGCCGTAACTACATGGAAACACCTAAGGAAGTAACTGTGGGTAAAAAGAATAGTGGAAACGCTAATATCGATCATCAATTTTTTGTAGTAGCTGCACAACAGCGTTACGAAGCCTTAAAGCGTTTGATAGATTTTAACCCTGGCATTTACGGTATTATTTTTACTCGTACTAAAATGGATGCACAAGAAGTGTGTGAACGTTTAAGCAAAGCTGGATACGATATTGAGGCGTTGCATGGCGACCTTACTCAACAACAAAGAGATAGAGTAATGGCAAGGTTTCGTACTAAAAGTTTACAATTATTAATTGCAACCGATGTAGCGGCTAGAGGTATTGATGTAGATGGTGTAACCCATGTTATAAATTTTGAATTACCAGATGATATGGAAGTGTACACTCACCGTAGCGGCCGTACAGGTAGAGCTGGTAAAACAGGTATTTGTTTATCTATTTGCCATAGTAGAGAAACGTATAAAATAAAATCGTTAGAAAGAATGATTAATGCACAGTTTCATAAGGTAGATATCCCAAGTGGAAAAGATGTGTGTCGCAAACAATTTTTCCATTTTATGGATAAGTTAATGCAAACCGATGTAAGCCATGGCGATTATGAAACTTACTTGCCAGATTTAATGCAAAAATTTGAAAGCGTAAGTAAAGAAGAAGTGTTGCAACGTGTAGCTGCTTTAGAGTTTAACCACTTTTTAAAGTATTACGAAAATGCTGAAGACCTTAACCGTAGCGACTTTGGTAGAGATAGAAAAAATACAAGAGATAATATACGTGGCGACTTTAAACCTAGTGATGGTGGTGGTAGAGATAGAAGAGGTAGCAGCGGCCGTAATAGCGGTTACACTCGTTTGTTTATAAACCTAGGTACAAAAGATGGTTTTTACAAAGCCAGCTTTTTACAATTTATTTTAGATGAAAGTAATTTAAAGAAAGATGTACTAGGTAAAATAGATATGAGAGAAATGAATACCTGGGTTGAAATTGATAGTGCCGAAAGTAGCAAAATGATAAAAGCAATTGATGGTAAACGTTACAATAACCGTGTAGTACGTATGAACGAAGCCGATGGTGGATTTAAAAGAGCCAACGATGAAGGTGGAAACCGTGGCAACCGTAGCGAAGGAGAAGGTAGAAAAAGAATTTATGGCGGCGGCGAAAAAAAAGAAAGAAGAAGTTTTAGATAAGATATTTCCCTTTGTAAAAAAATAAAATCCCTAAGTTTAAAGCTTGGGGATTTTTTATTAGAGATAGCATAGAGATGACATCTTTTGAAAGCTGTCATCTCTAAAATCAATCTTATTATTTTTCTTCCCACTCCTTCAATTGTTTTTTTGTTGCTAATCCTTTCCAACTAAGTGTAAGTATTTCTTTTAGTAAACTGGTTTTATAATTATGCACCCACATACAAATGTATTTGTAGTTTTTGTAATGGTCAGGCAAGTGAAAAATTTCAGGATATTCCTCTAAATATTCATCTCTTAAATCAAAATCTAAGTGAATAGGTATAAAATCGCCTGTTTCCACCAATCTACTCATAAACTTACCATTAATTTTTATAGAAGGTGTATCGTAATGTGATGTGCATTCCTCTGCACCTGGAAAAGTTAATGCTATTTTTTTAATGGAGTTAAAATCGGCAGCGTTAAAAGAAATTTGTTTAGGCATAATAAAATATTTGCACTATAAATTTAGTGAAATAAAAAACAGACTACCGAAGTTTTGAAAACTTCGATAGTCTTTAGCTATACTACTCCGCCCAACTCATTACATACCCTTCATTTTCTATTGCAATAGCATCTACAGTTAATTGTAATGGATGAAAAGTATCTACCATTACCGCTAACTCTTGTGTTTCTTTTTTACCAATACTTTTTTGTACAGCACCGGGGTGTGGCCCATGTGGAATGCCTGCAGGGTGTAGTGTTAACATTCCTCTGGTAACATTTTTACGGCTCATAAAATCGCCATCTACATAATACAAAAGCTCATCGCTATCAATATTACTATGGTTGTAAGGTGCTGGTATAGCTTGTGGGTGATAATCGTACAAACGAGGTACAAAACTACATACCACAAAATTGTGTGCTTCAAAAGTTTGGTGTACTGGTGGTGGTTGATGCACTCTGCCAGTTATAGGTTCAAAATCATGTATGCTAAAGGCATAAGGATAGCAGCAGCCATCCCAGCCTACTACATCAAACGGATGGTGAGCATAATGCAAGCCATACATTATACCTTTCTTTTTAGTTTGAATTAAAAAATCCCCTGCCTCATCAATAGTTTGCAAGTTGTTTGGTATTCGTATATCTCTTTCGCAAAAAGGCGAATGCTCCATTAGTTGCCCCAACTTACTCATGTATTGCTTAGGATAACGTATAGGGCTAAATGATTCTACAATGAACAAACGGTTATTTTCGGTTGTAAAAGTTATTTGGTAAATACTTCCTCTGGGTATTACTAAGTAATCGCCGTAGGCAAAATCAAGTTGGCCGTATTGTGTTTTAAGTACACCGCTTCCTTCATGTACAAAAATCATTTCATCTGCATCGGCATTTTTATAAAAATAATCCGTCATGCTCTGTTGGGGTGCAGCTAATACAATATGGCAATCGTTGTTTACTAAAATAGGTTTGCGGCTTTGCAAGTAATCTGCTTCAGGCTTTATTTTAAATCCTTCCAAACTGCGGTGTTTTAGCATTTTTTCTTCAGCAATTTTGGGCTGTACATTTACAGGCTCATCAGTTTTTATAATTTCTGTTGGCGGATGATTGTGATATAGTAAAGAGTAATCGTTGCTGAAGCCTTCTGTACTAAATAATTGTTCACTGTATAATTCGCCATTTGGTTTTTTAAATTGTGTATGGCGTTTGTGTGGGATGGAACCCAACGTATGATAATGCGGCATAACTAATTGATAATTTAATAATTAATAATTGATAATTTTTTAAAATCATAAATTATTAGCAGACACAAAGTGCAAGTGACGCAAGTAAAAAATAATACTTCCAGTTGCGTTTATCAATATAATATGTAAAGTTGCGGTGAAAAGGCATACTATTTAAATACCATTTTTAAATCAATAACTACGTTTGAAAAAGTACCGCTTTTTATTTTATCATTACGTCCATAAAAACCAGCATCTATATATTTTCCTTTTTTATTTAAAACGTACTGGTTTACAGTATTAGCATCGGGGTTTACAATCCAATATTCTTTTACTTTGTTTTCTTCGTACAAATTATATTTTTCGTTGTAATCTTTTTTTGCAGTTGAGGGGCTTAATATTTCTATAATCCAATCTGGGCTACCTAAGCAACCTTTTTCATCAATTTTATTTTCATCGCATATTACACAAATATCTGGCTGTACTACCGTTATAATGTCTTTATTATTTTTTTTGCCTTTAACTAATCTAACATCAAATGGAGCAGTATACATTTTACATGGTTGATTTCTAAAGTTTAGATACATTTCACCAGTTAACACCATTGAAATTTGCTGATGCTTACTAGCGGGTGCAGGGCTCATAATAAATAACTTCCCCTTAATTATCTCTACCATTTGCTCAAAACGCCAAGTAAGATAATCGGCATAGGTATATGTACCATTAGGGTCAAGTTGTTTTACAGAAGTAATTGCCATAACGTAAAGTTAACTATTTTTATGCACAGCCAAAAAATTGAAAATTGACCAGAATAGGACTACTATCAGACACACACAGCTATATAGATGATACTGTTTTTGAACACTTTGCCAAATGCGATGAAATATGGCATGGTGGCGATTTTGGCAGCAATGAAGTGATTGAAAAACTAAACAACTTTAAGCCGCTAAAAGGTGTTTATGGCAATATAGATGATGGAAAAATAAGAACAGATTTTCCTGAAATATTGGTATTTAATTGTGAAGAAGTAAAGGTGATGATAAAACATATTGGTGGTTATCCTCCTAAATATAATACTGAAACAAAAAAGCAAATAATAGAACACCAACCACAATTGTTTATTAGCGGTCACAGCCATATATTAAAAATTATGTACGATGAAAAGCTAAACTGTCTTCATATTAACCCAGGGGCTTATGGCAAACAAGGCTGGCATAAAGTACGAACATTAGTTACATTTTGTATTGATGGAAAAAATATAAAAGATTGCAACATTATAGAATTACCAAGATAAAAAACAATACCCCTAATGTCAATATTAAATCTTCAATCCTAAATATTAAATTATTACTCTACCCAATCAGCTACAAAAATATTAGTATCTCTTGTGCCTCCATTATTTCTGTTACTGCAAAAAACTATCTTTTTACCATCGGGACTAAACATAGGAAAAGCGTCAAAACTTTTTTCGGCACTTATCTTTTCTAAGCCGCTACCATCTTCATTAATAGTAAATAAATTAAAAGGAAAGCCTCTTTTACTTTGATGATTACTTGCAAAAATTATACGCTTACTACCTGGCATGTATGCAGGTGCCCAGTTAGCATTCCCAAAGCTAGTTACTTGTTGTACATTGTTTCCATTTACATCAGCAATATACACTTCCATGTTAGTTGGGGCTACTAAGTCTTCAGCCAATAGGTCTTTGTATTCTTTAATTTCAGCCTCGGTTTTTGGGCGGCTAGCTCTCCAAATAATTTTTTTTCCATCGGGGCTAAACCATGCTCCGCCATCGTAACCTAAGGTGTTCGTTATCTTTTTTTCTTTACCAGTTTTTAAATCCATTATATACAAATCAATATCGCCATCTTTTGTACTAGTGTAAATCATTTTTTTACCATCTGGGCTTATCGTAGCTTCTGCATCGTAATAAGGGCTATTAGTTAATTGCTTTTTAATTTTACCCTTTAAGTCGGCCACAAAAATGTCGAAGCTTTTGTATAATGGCCAAATATATTTGTTACCATATTTTTTTCTATCAGGTGTAGGTGGGCAGCTATCTGCTCCTAAATGTGTACTTGCATATAATATGTGCTTACCATCTTTCATAAAAAACCCACAAGTGGTTCTGCCCTTTCCAGTACTTACTAATTTAGGTACAAATTTTTGGTCTTCTTTTGTAGGCACTTTGCCAATGTACATTTGATCACAAGGGATGCCTTCTTTTATACTTGTTTTTTGAAAAATTAAATACTTGTTATCGTAACTCCAGTATGCTTCCGCATTATCGCCACCAAAGGTTAATTGCTGTATATTTTTAAAGTGCTTTTCACCAACGTATAACATCGAATCGCTTGGCTTTTGTGCTATTCCTTTAAAAGAGCATAAAACAATGGTAATAATAAGAAAACTATATATCTCCTTCTTCATTTCAAAAATTTTTGCAAAGGTAAAAAATAACAAGGGTTGGTTTGTCAAAAAATTGTCATTACACTAACATTATTGCTCTTATTTTTGCTAAAATTTTGAATAGTTGCAAATGAAAAACATTATTAAAATAGCTGTTATATTAGCATGTGTTGCTTGTAACAATAGCGAATCGTCGTCACCTAGCCCATCTGTAACTGTAAATAACAAGGAGCAAGACTTAAAAAATAACATTGCTAAATTCCCAGACTCTATTCTTTTAAAAGAAACATTAATTCAATATTATGAAGATAATGGCAATGCCGATTTAGCAGTTGCAGAAACTAAAAACTTATTACAAAAAGATAGTTTGAATGTAAAATATTGGGACAAATTAGCCCAACTTTATATTTATAGCAAAAATGATACAGCATCGGCAATTTCATGTTTGGAAAAAGCTATAAATATTTATCCAGAGCCTGCCTATATTATTTCACTGGGTGTTATGTATGCACAAACAAAAAATGCAAAAGCATTGGAAGTGGCTGAAGCATTATTGATTGGCAAAAAAGCAAATGCAGATAAAGAAGCCTTATTTATAAAAGGGCTTTATTATGGCAGCATAAATGATAAACAAAAAGCCATAACTTTTTTTGATGAGTGTATTAAACAAGATTATACCTATGTATCAGCCTATTTAGAAAAAGGGATAATTTTGTATAATGATAAAAAATACCAGCAAAGCTTAGATGTTTTTACAAAAGCCGTAACTGTGCAAAATGCATTTGACGAAGGCTATTTTTGGATGGGCAAATGTTTTGAAAAATTAAATAATACAAAAGATGCTATAGAAAGCTATAAAATGGCACTGGCCTATGATCCTAACTATATTGAAGCAAAAGATGCGTTGGGCAAATTAGGTATTAGTAATTAGTAATTGGGATTTAAAAGATTGTATTCTAACTTGCATTGTAATAGAAACTCATAACTCATAACTCATAACTCATAACTCATAACTCATAACTCATGCCTATCGTAGCACCATCCCTCTTATCTGCAAATTTTTTAAATTTAGAAGCTGATTGTAAAATGCTAAATGAAAGCCAAGCCGATTGGTATCATTTAGATGTGATGGATGGTAGCTTTGTACCCAATATTTCATTTGGACCCATGCTAATTGATTTTTTTAGAAAGGCTACAACCAAAGTTTGTGATGTACATTTAATGATTGAAAAACCAGAGAACTATGCAGAAGCATTTAAAAAAGCTGGTGCCGATATTTTAACCGTTCATTACGAAGCTTGTACTCATTTACACCGTAACATACAACAAATAAAAGGGCTGGGAATGCAGGCTGGTATTGCCCTAAACCCTCACACTCCAGTGGAATTATTAAAAGATATTTTACAAGATATTGACTTGGTATGTTTAATGAGTGTAAACCCAGGCTTTGGTGGGCAAGCATTTATACCGCATACTTTAAATAAAATTAAACGCCTTAGGCAAATGATTGATGAACAGTCATTGCAAGTAAAAATTGAAATTGATGGTGGCGTTACCTTAGACAATGCAAAAACTATTATTGATGCTGGTGCAGATGTATTAGTAGCTGGAAATACAGTTTTTAAATCGGCAAATCCGATGGAAACCATTGCAGCATTAAAACGAATTTAATTTACAGCATCTAAGTTTTTTACCATTTGCTCCAACACAAATAAATTCTTTTTTACCCAACCAATATTTTCTTTTGGCCAAGTGTATTTTTTGCCCATTACTTTTTCCATTAATACATAGGCTTTAAGTGCTTGTTGTTTGTTATAAAAACAATTTATCCAATTATCGTTTAGGTCTTCTTGCTTTTGCATATAAATACCACCGCCATACCACTTAAAGCAAGTTGGTAACCCATAAAAAGATATGTGCTTATCATTTTTTACAATAGCCCATTTGTAAAACAACACAAAAAATTCAAGATTAGCTTTTAACCGCTTTTTTATTTCCTCGTCAGTTTCCATTAATTTAGGTTTAATACGCCATTGATTATTGGCTATATGAAAAGGCTCATCGGCTATATCTTTTAGCTTACTTTCGGTAGCTACAAATCTTAAAATGGTACTGGTATTAAGTCCTTTATTAATTACATTTAATTCATCGGTAGCAAGTGCGGTTACTTTATAATTATCCTCGGTATGCTTATCCTCTTTATTTTCATATTTTAATGTAATTATTTTTGACGCATCATTAATTTGCCATGTACCATAGCTCCAAGCCGTTCTGTAATTTTTTACAAAAGTTCCGTCATTAAAAAAATCAAAAGAACGAATGCTTAACAACAATGCAGTACTTTCATCTACATCTTGTAAGGTAACGGCATCATCTTCCTGCACCCAATTTTGGCAAAGTATTTCTTTAAATTCAGTAGCATTTACCAACGACACTACTCCTTTGCTATATTTTTTTACCACAGAATCTATAGCTACATTTTCTTCAACAATTTGGGTTTCCTCTTTTTTTACGGCATTAGAACAACTTGCTAAAAAAAATACAGCTAATACAAGCGTAATTATTTGTGTTTTCACTTCTTAATTTTTGTTGAAAATAATGATTATTATAAAAGCTGTAAAATATTTATCTTCATACTATGAGAATATTTTTGATTGGTTTGTTTTCCTTATTCACCCTCCTATCGTCAGCCCAAAAAAAACAGGCTTGGGTAAGTGGTAAAGTTATTGATGATAACGATAATGGCTTATCAAATGTATCGGTAACGCTGTTAGGCAAAGCCGCTGGAGTATTATCAAACGATAGCGGATATTTTAAAATTAAAGTACCAGCAGATAAAGCCATTGCTTTACTATTTTCTCATAGCGGCTTTAAAGAAGTGCAGAAAAACTTTTACTTAAGCAATAATGAAGAAGAAAAAATTACTGTAAAATTGTTACGAGGTGGCAAGGTTTTAGAGACAGTAATTGTAAGTGATGAAAGGGATAGAAAAGAAGCAGGCTTAACAAAAATAAATCCTAAAAATGCTTTAGTACTTCCTAGTACTATTGGAGGTGTAGAAGGGTTAATTAAAATTTTAGTAGGCAGTAATAATGAACTTACATCTCAATATAGTGTACGTGGTGGCAATTACGACGAAAACTTGATGTATGTAAATGATTTTGAAATTTTTAGGCCCTATTTAGTACGCAGTGGGCAACAAGAAGGGTTAAGCTTTATTAATGCTGAACTGGCTAGAAGTGTAAATTTTTATAATGGTGGTTTTCAAGCCAAGTATGGCGATAAAATGAGTAGCGTATTGGATATACAATACAAAAAGCCTAAAACATTTGGCGGCTCTGCCTACATAAGTTTGTTAGAACAAGGTCTGCATATTGAAGCCTCATCAAAAAACAATAGAGCTACATATTTACTTGGTATTCGTAACAGAAGTAATAGAAATATTTTAAGTAGTCAAGAAACTACGGGTAGCTATATTCC
>JAGNRZ010000207.1 GCA_017988335.1 Ferruginibacter sp. | reverse complement strand
TAATCGCTGAAACTGGCTGGATGACAGTTTGTTTACTTCTTTCCATTTCATCTACTGTTGACTATAAATAGCAGCAATTTGTTTCAACTTGTTTTTCCACAGATGTGAATTATGAAAGAAGTCTAATTACTGGAGGGGTAAATTTTACATCTTCTTCCATTGGCGGCGGCGGAGGTGGTGGTACTTTGCCATATGTTTTTTCATATTTAGCCTTGTTAGCATTCCATTCTTTTAATGGAATTTCTTTTTTAAAACCCTTCTTTTTTACAGTTACCATTCCATTGCCATTATTGTTCCATACAGTAATATTATAGCCTTGTTTATTTTTATAAATTGGTGGAGGTGGCGGTGGAGGTGGGGGCGGTGGAACAGCATCCATAACATCTGTTGGTGGTGGGGGTGGTGCAATTTCAGTTTGGGAAAATGCCACAATAGTAATGTTAAACATTACTAAGGCCATAATTACTTTTTTCATGTATAAATATTTACATAGTAAGATACAGGGTTGTTTAAATTCCATAAAAAAATCTCCCGAAAAAATCGGGAGATTGAAGCAGTTGGTTTCGGTAAACAACTAAGCCAAACTACCACTAATTGCTTGTCTATTAATAATTTGGCAAACTAAAACTTAAATTGTCGTCATTTCAACAAATAAAAAGACATTATGAAAATTAAATACGCTGCTTTTGTTTAAAATAAAAAATAATGGGGAAATCTTATTAATTAAATAATATATCACAAGTGGCACTATTATTGAGGAAAGTATATCTTGCAATACATTGAATTAAAAGAAACTATAAATATAAAGCATGAAGAAAATTTATTTTTTAATTAGCTTATTCTTTTGCATCAACATAGCTTTTAGTCAGGTTGTTTTTACCGATAATTTTAATGTTAGCACTGGGGCTACATATACTACTACTGTTGGTGCAATTGGCTCAAGTGTTGTATGGAACATGAATAGGAATGGGGCTGATTGGGGTGCAAGGATTGATGGAAATATTTTAGATTGTACAAATGATGGCAGTGCTACGGCTAATGTAAATGGTTGGGTATTTGCTAATACCTCTACGGCTGTTTTTTCATCGCCCTATAGCACTACTTTAAATGTTAATGTAAGCACTGTTTCATGGACGTTTAACATGCGTCAAATAAGAACAGATCCAGCAGGTTTTGGAGTAGGTAGTTATGGAGTAGCTTTCATTTTAGCAGGCTCAAGCAATGATGGTGCTGTAGGTAGCGGTGGATATGCTGTAGCATTAGGACAATCAGGTGGCACAGACCCTATTCGCTTAATAAAATACAATAATGGTTTACAAGGAACAACTGCAAATATTATAACATCTAATACAATAGGATTAACCGATTTTGGGGCTGACTACTTAAGTATAAAAGTTACGTATGTACCAAGTACAGATACATGGGAGCTTTTTGTAAGAAATGATGGAACAACTGCCTTTGCTGACCCAACTGTTGGTGTGTTAACATCTCAAGGTACAGCCATAGATAATACTTTTACAGGATCAGTACTTGGCTTTATGGGTGGATATTGGCAAGGTGCTACAGCTTTAAATCAAACTGCTTTTTTTGATAATATTAATGTGTCTATAGCTTCTACTAACTCTGCCAACTCAGATATTATTGCTGATGCTACTTTTATAACACCAAGCAATATAAATTATAGCCAATATCAAGGTACGGCACTAACATTAGTCAACAGTATTGAAGTGGCAAAGTTTACTATTAGAGATGGAGGAGCTGCTGCTGATGCTGATGCTGTTGGTACAATTTTAAATAGCATTAGCTTTAGTTTATCTAACCCTACCAATATTCGCCGTGTGGCAATTATGGATGGTAGTACTCAATTGGCTGAAGTGGCTGGTGCTGCTACTATTAATTTTACAGGTCTTGCACTTACAGCTCCAGATGATGGCACAAAAGATTTTTCATTACGGGTAGTATTTGCTAATAATGTAACAGATAACCAACAATTTCAATTTACTGTAACATCTACTAGTACAGATTTTGCTGGCTCTTCCTTTGCAGCATCAAATGCTGGAGGTGCAACATCTTCAATTACTGGCGATGATAATAGAGTAGAAGTTATTGCAGATGGGCTTTCCTATCTTGTTAATACTTTTTCGCCTACTGGTAATGGCGTAGCCATGGCACCTGCAGTACAAATTGGAGGTACAGATACGTTGAATTTTAGCGGAAATTTATACACTAATTTAGATTTAGATTTTACGGAACAAATAAATATTACAAGTACTGGTACATTAACAGGTAGCCCTGTAACGGTAACGGCTGTAGCTGGCGTAGCCACATTTGCCACATTAGTACATACGGTTAATGGTACTGGCTTAACCTTAAATGCCAAAAGAACAACTACATTAGATTGGGATGCAGTTAGTAATCCTTTTGATATTATCAACGCTTCAAATGCTACAGATTACTTTAGGTCGGTACAAAATGGTACTTGGAATAACCCTACCACTTGGGAAAGTAGTGCAGATAATGTTTTATGGCAACCCTCTACATTATCGCCCAATGTTAATGCTAATACTATAACAATACGTAACCCACATGTTGTTGTTATTTCGGCAGATACCACAGCCGATCAAATAATTATTGACGCTGGGGGTGTGTTAAGGCAATTAAACACAAGTGTATTTAACTTGGTAGATGGTGCCGGAGTAGATATGACCATTAATGGTACTTACGAAATTAACGGAAGACGCCCTATTGGATTGGGATTTATTGATGTGAATAATGCAGGACATGTTTTAGTTACATCTAATGCTGCCCCTAGCGAATCGGATGATTTTGCTAGTCCTATTTTAAATACCAGAATTACTTTTAAAAAAGGGAGTTATTATGATTGGAATGTTACAACATCACCGGCCTGGAGTGGGCAAACGTATTTAACAGTTGGAGAAAGAGCAATATTTAGATTTTTAGCCACACCAAATTTTGGAGTAGGTGGTGGTGCCAATACTGTTATTAATGGTATTTTAGAAACTTTAGATACATTAGCTATAAATGGAGCTGGCAGCAAAACATTTGTTAACGGTATTGTAGGGCATTATTTAATTGATGCTTCTGCATCTACAGGTATGCTGCAAATTACAGGGGATACTGCAATTTTAGGTGGGGTAGGAGATTTACTTGTGCCATCAAGTTTAAATATAGGTACCAACTCAAAAGTTTTTATGACAGATACAAAAACTGTAACTGGTAATATGAGCTTAACAAGTGGCTGTAGAGTTTTTTTAGCAAATTATGATTTAACAGTAACTAATTTATTAACGGGAGGTACTTCTAATTCGTATATGGTTACTAACGGTACTGGTAAGTTGTTTCAAAGATTTTTTACAACAGGATTATCATGGGACATACCAATTGGACCTACAGAAAATATCTATAACCCTATTGTAATTAATGATGGGCAAAATTTGCATTATGGAGCTAGGGTAGAAATTGGTATTAATCCTACTATAGCAGTTCCTTTAAATGCTGTAAACAGAACATGGACTATTGTACCATCAGGAAATCCTTCTATTCCAGTATCTGTTAGATTTTATTACGAAACTGGTCATGCAAATGCTGGGTTTAATTATTCTTCAACTGTGGAGTTAGCTCAATATACTTCCGCTTGGAATATTATTCAAAGCCCCATTACTCCAAGTGGGGCGTATAATGTTACAGGTTTTGTTTCCTCTATGGCAGCAAATGTAGAATCGCCTTATGTTATTGGTAATATAGGTGCTATATTAGCCATATCTAAAAAGATTACTTTATCTGCTACAAAGCAAAATAATACAACTGTGCTAAGCTGGCAAGCGTCTAACATTTCTACTATAAAGTCTTACGTTGTCGAACGTTCATCTAATGGAATTAATTTTACTGCAATAAGTACTACAGATAGGTTAATCAATATTTTCATTGATGCTTCACCTGCTTTGGGCAATAATTATTATCGCATTAAATGTGTTGAACAAAATAATGCAATTACATACTCCAATGTTATGATTATACGACATATTGCAGATGTAGTTTCAATCTTTCCTTCTATTGGTACTGCAAATACACAGTTAACCATAAATAGTATTGCTAACCAAAAAATTGCTGTAATTATTACTGACGCATTGGGCAAGCGTTTGAGCAACAGTAGTAGCACACTAAAGATTGGCGAAAATAAACTTCCTATACAAA
>JAGNRZ010000060.1 GCA_017988335.1 Ferruginibacter sp. | reverse complement strand
GGCCCAAACTTCCAAAGCTGAAAATTAAAACCGAAAAAAGGATAGCCAAACTTTTTTATAGCCTTCTCTTCAATAAGATAAAGTAATTTTAAAATTTTAGTTTTATTTAACTCTCCTACATTATTAGCTAAATAAATAAGCGTATTGCCTAGTTTATTAAGTTGTTGTGTGGTAAATGAGTTGTGCATAGTATAGCAAGTAGTTTACGCTGTTGCTAAATAATTTAGGCAAATATAAGTAATATTTAAGAAAAAATCGATTTTCATTAAACAAAGTCAATCTAAAAAATTGTTATTATTTAGGTATTTTAGAGGACTTATCAACCTTAAAGAAGTTAGCTTATCAAAAAAAAATCGCTTCAATTTTTGAAGCGATTTTATAAAATATTTTATTTTTCTTTATCTCAACTTATGAATATAATCGTTATTCATAAATTGCTTTTTAATATCTTTTAAATCTCTTAAAATACTTGCATCTACTAAAGTGTTTTCTGTTTCTAAAACAAAGCCGCCAATTAAATCATCGTTTACAGCAGTTTCCATTTCTATTTTAGCAGCAGTGCCTTCGGCTTGTACTTTAGCTAAAATGCTATTACGCAATTCATCACTCATAGGTGTAGCAGTTGTAACTTTTACTCTACGAATATTATTGATTGTATTGTATTGTGTAATGTAAGCTTCGGCAATTTCGGGCAAGTTACTTTCTCTGCCTTTATTTACTAAAAGTTTAATAAACATTTCCGATAAGTTGCTTATTCTTCCAGTAGTAATTGAATTAATAATCTTTCCCTTAACATCACCTTTAATAATTGGGCTTACTAATACAGCCACAAAATCGGCATTGCTTTTACAAATACTTTTTATTAATTGCATATCTGCCTGTACAGCATTTAATTGATTTTGCTCTGTGGCAATATCAACTAAGCTTTTGGCGTATCTTGTTGCTAAACGTGGATTGTTCATTTGTGTTAATGTGCTAATTCGATAATGTGCTAATTTGCTAATGAAAAGCCATTTGCTAAAGAAACCACTATTAGCAAATTAGCTATATTAGCTTATTAACTAATTGAGTTTTACTTCCCCTGCTAATTGCTTAATATAATTTTCTTGCTCTGCTTTATTGCCTAATTCTTTACGCAATACTTTTTCACTTACTTCTACTACTAAATTACCTACTTGGTTTTTAATATCGGTAAGGGCTGCCATTTTTTGATGGTTAATAGCAGCTTGAGCATCAGCAATAATTTTATTAGCTTCTACTTTTGCTACATCTTTTGCCTCGTTAATCATTTTATCTTTTGTATCCTTAGCTTCTTTAAGCATAGTAGCTCTTTCCTCTCTAGCTTTTTGTAACAAAGCTTCGTTATCGTTTTTTAACTGAGCCATTTCTGCCTGTACTCTTGCCGCTTGAGAAATAGCATTGTCAATATTATCTTCTCTTGTTTTTACTGCTTTTAATATTGGTTTCCAAGCATATTTGCCCAGTACAAACATTACAACAAAAAATGTAAGCGTCATCCATATTATTAAGCCTAAGTCTGGCTTTACTAATGGATTTAATTCTAAAAAAAACATATATTTTGAGTTTATTCTTTTTTAAAATAATGCAAGTCCTCCGCCCTGTGCATCAAACTTGCATAGTTTTTTGTAATTGGAAATTAGCCTACTTTTTCTAAGCCTAAGAATGCAATTACACAAGCAAATAACGCAACCGCCTCTACGAACGCTGCTGCAATAAGCATTGTACTTCTAATATCGTTCGCTGCTTCTGGCTGACGAGCAATACCTTCAGTTGCACCCTTACCAATTTGACCAATACCAATACCAGCACCTACTGCTGCTAAACCAGCACCAATTGCTGCAATACTTCCTACCATAGTTTTACAATTTTTGTTCCGATTTTATCGGAACGGTTTACAAAAAAAGTTTAATGATGTGCTGCTTCATGGTGATGTTCCTCTACCGCCATTCCAATATACAATGCCGTAAGCATAGTAAATATAAAGGCCTGTAAAAACGCCACTAACAACTCAATACAATATATAAATGCTGCAAACGGTACAGCTACTGCCGCCGCTGCTACAGCTTTAAAAACAAAAATTAAACATATTAACGCTAATACTAAAATATGCCCTGCTGTAATATTAGCAAACAAACGTATCATTAATGAAATAGGCTTAATAAACACTCCCAATAATTCAATTGGAGCTAAAAATATCTTCATGGGTATGGGTACTCCCGGCATCCAAAAAATATGTTTCCAGTAATCTTTATTAGCACTTACATTAACTACTACAAATACTATTAAAGCTAGTACCATAGTAAATGCAATGTTACCACTTAAGTTAGCCCCACCTGGGAAAAAAGGTATTAAACCCAATAAATTATTTAACCAAATAAAGAAAAATATTGACAATAAAAAAGGCATGTACTTAGTATACTTAGGCCCAATATTTGGCTTAGCAATATCGTCTCTTACAAATAAAATGATAGGCTCTAAAAAGCTTTGTAACCCTTTAGGTGCACTTGCTACCCCTCTTTTTTTATACGCTTTTGCAATACTTAAAAATACAAGGCAAACTAAAAACATTGACAATAAAAGAGTAGCTACATTCTTAGTAATAGATACATCTAATAATTTAGCCTCATGATTAGCCGTTCCATCAGCGTTTAATATTTCTACCTTACCACTTTCCTTATTTAATTTGTAGGTATTTTTTCCGTTGTAAGCTACTGGTTGATGGTGTTCATCTATTAAGTTTTTTGAGCTAAAAACTTCCAACCCCTTATCTGTATATAAAATTACTGGTAAATGAACTGTAGTATGACCCCATAAATGCCAGCCATAGCTGTCTTTTACGTGGTCCATAATTGTTTCAGTTATATTGAATTCTTCACTAGTGTGGGCTTTAGTTGCTTCACCTGTTGTTTCGTTGCCATGTTGTGCCTTTACCACAGTAGAATTTAACAGAAAAAAACCTGCTAAAACCGCTACCAGTAAAGATTTGATGCTCTTAAATGCCATAACTACCCTTAAATTTGCCGCAAAGATAGGCAAATAATGGATAATGGTGATAATGGATAAGGGATAATTTTATTGAATTGGCTTAGAATTTTTTATCCTTTCCAACTCTTCAATATCTAGTAAATCTTTTGGGCGACCTGCCGCTTTTTTACAAGTAATAAGATGGTTATAATGTAAAAAACGAACCAAAACACCTTCAATATCTGCCACTACTGCGTAATTAAAACACTCATCAAATCCTATGGCTTCCAATCCTTTTACAGTTGTCATAACATCTAATTTAAAACCCATATTAAGTTGAAAATCAGTCCATCCTGGAATAAACTGCATTCTCTCAATAGGCTCATAATCTCCTGAACCTTGTTCTTTTAATGCTTTGCGAAGGCTTTTTCTATTATCTAAATTATCCTCAATCCACAAATCAATATCGTTAGTAGCCCTACTGTAGCCATGTAAATTTGTAGCAAACCCACCTATCATTATATACCTTACATTATTGTTTGCCAAACATCGCCAAAGCGATAGAATATCTTCATCAAATAAATCCATGATTATTTTACTGGAGAATTTAAGGTAGGGTTAGAAATAATTGTCGCATTTTTAATCATTGTAGAAACCTTTATTAACTTCATTAACATATGAAAACGCTCAGTATATGTTGTAAGTGAAGCTTGTACCGCCCTTGCATTTTCAAGTTCTTCTTTGCTATTGTATGTTTTAACAACTGTTTGCGGCATATTGTAAAATTAAACAATTTCTTCCTTCTCAAACTGCATTTTATCCAACTGATAATAGGCTCCTTTTTTTGCTAAAAGTTGCTCATGTGTGCCTATTTCTTTTATCTCTCCCTTATCTAACACCATAATTTTGTGGGCTTTACGTATGGTACTTAGCCTGTGAGCAATTACAATAGATGTACGACCAGCGATTAATTTATCTATAGCATTTTGTATTAATAATTCGCTTTCGGTATCAACCGATGAAGTGGCTTCATCTAATATTAAAATAGCAGGATTGTACAACAAAGCCCTTACAAAAGATAACAGTTGCCGCTGCCCTAAAGAAAGCGTTGCTCCCCTTTCCATTACATTATAATTATATCCTTGTGGCAATTGTGTAATAAATTGATGAATGCCTAGCATTTTTGCAGCCTCTTCTACCTGCTGTTGTGTAATAGAAGAATTGTGTAGCGTTACATTATCTAAAATAGAGCCGCTAAATAAAAACACATCTTGCAATACCACTGCAATTTTACTGCGTAGGCTTTGCAACTCGTAATCGTCAATATTTTTATCATCTACTTTAATTACACCTTTTTGTATTTGATACAAACGGTTTATTAAACTAATGATAGATGTTTTGCCACTCCCTGTATGCCCTACAATGGCTAACGTTTCGCCTTTGTTAATGGTAAACGAAATATTTTTTAAAACAAGATTTTCTTCTATATATCCAAAACTTACGTTTTCAAAAGCAATATTACCTTGTAAATTGTTGGCTAATAATTTGCCATGGTTGGGAGTAACATCTGGCTCATCCAGCACTTTAAAAACACGTTCACCAGCAATCATACCCATTTGTAGCACATTAAATTTATCGGCTATTATTCGTAACGGTCTGTACAATAAATTTAGGCACAGCACAAATGAAGTAATTTTTCCTACAATAGCACTACTGCTTTCATTTGTGCCTACAACATTATAATGATTAGCTGCCCACCACACTAGTAAGCCAATAGAAACCGCCATAATTAACTCTACTATGGGGAAAAAAACCGAGTACGCAAAAATGGCTTTTATGTTAGCATCTCTATGCGTTTTATTGATGGTGTTAAATTTTTTGTACTCTTTATCTTCTGCAGCAAATGTTTGTACCACACTCATGCCTGTTAAATGCTCTTGTACAAATGCATTTAAGTTGCTTACGGCATTGCGTACTTGTATAAAAGATTTATTTACACTTTCTTTAAAAAAATAAGTGGCAATTATTAAAATAGGAAACGGTGCTAGGCAAACCAATGTAAGTACAGGATCTATACTAAACATAAAAATAAGTACCGATATTATGGTAAGTAAATCGGCAATAATGGGTATTAATCCATCGCTAAAAATTTCATTAATACTTTCAATATCATTGATGGTTCTGGTTGTTAATGTGCCAATAGGTGTTTTATCAAACTGCCTAAGATTTAAGTGTAATACTTTTTTGTAGGTAGTATTGCGTAAATCGTTTACTACATTTTGACCTAGCGATGCTGTTAAAAATGTAAAGAAAAAACGAAAGCCTGTTTCTAACAACAATAATCCTATTTGAAAAATAGTAATTGCAATTATAAAACCGCCAGTGCCTTTTATAAAAGAAGCCGCATTAGGGTTTTTTATTCCATCATTTATGGTAAGCTGTATAAGCCAAGGCCTAATGGGTGCTATAACAGCCAATACCAACGCTAACAGTAAAGAAATGTAAAATTTATTTTTGTAGGGTGCTGCAAACTTAAATACCCTTTTTAGCAGCGAAAGATTAAATATTTTTTTTTGTTTGGTGGAAGACATTACCAGCAAAGATAAATGATTGAAACAGGGTTGCCAACCTTGTATTAATTTAAAACTTTACGCTAACGCTTCCTAGCATGCTAAAATTATTTTTTGTGCTTAGGTTTTTAAAAATGGCATCTTTAGCCGAATAGTTTTTTACTTCAAAGCGGCATAACACATTTGATGTAACAGCAAAATCAACATTTGCAGAAACCCCCATTACATTAAATCCATTTGCAGTACCTGTGCTTTGCAAAATTTGGTTTTTATCGTTAAACCACTCTGCCCTTGCAGCCATTGTAGCTGTTTTTGAAAGCTTGGTTTTGGCAATTATAACTGGCGAATACCATGTTGCTTTTTTTTCTGTACCTATATCAAACCCTGCTATTAATCCAAATTTTTTGCTTGGTTCATAAATGGCATAAAAGTTATGATAGGTTCTAAATGTATTTACACTATCTGGCTTATCTGTACCTAAAAAATTACTGTAATTAAGTGTAAGGTTACCTGTAGGCTTATAATTTACCTGCATACCAAAAGAGGGTTTATTAAAATCATCTGGCTTTTGAATACGTTGCCAGCCATTTAAATAAAGCAATGCTAAGGTTAAATTTTCTTTTTTATTGGTATGGGTAAGTTTTACGCCTGTTTCAAAATAAGGAGAGTTTTCTGCTAGCATACTTCTGCTTGGCGTATAACAATCTGCACTTACCGCACTTTCAAAACCAATATGGCTGGGCATTATACCTATATCTAGCCATGTGTTATATTTTTTTGAAAGTTTTACACCAAGGTTTGCTTCATATACATATTGAAATAATGGCGCCTCTGCCGCTAAATTAAATTGCGGATATGTACCTGCCATTAATGCTACATTAGCTCTTACTTTTGAAGTGTTGTAAGCCGCTTTTACAAAAGCCAAATTAATATTTACTTCGTTATGCTTTTTATGATTATAAATAAAAGACGGACGAAGATGATTGCTAGGCTTATCAAAATCGTATTGATAGTAAGCCTCTACATAACCACTAAAATTTAGGTTGCTACTATCCTGTGCAAAAACATTGCAACCAATTATTATTAGAGCAAGGGTACAAAAAAGTAATTTCATTATATATTTTTTTGCAAGATAAGAATTGTATTAAAAATATCAGAAACACAAAGGCACATTAGAAGCATAGATTCACATAGTTGCTAAACATTGCCTATGCGTTACTCCGCCACTTTTCTATTATACGCCTTAATAAAAATAGCACCTAAATTTTTATACGGTGGTATATAATTTTCCCAGCTTTCTCTTACCGCTTTGCTGGGGTCTTTACTAAATGTTTTATGTAAAGTTGCCCACATGGTACGCCAATCCAATACTTTACTGCTTTGAAAGTTTTGATGCAAGTAATTTAAAATAGGTCTGTTAATATCTCCCACACCAATTTCTTTTGTAGAAATAATATGTGCATTAGGGCTATTTTTTAAAATAGTGCTTAAGTTTTTATAGCCACCACAACTACCTAGTACAATAATTTTTACATCATCTGGCATACGCTTTAACGTACCTGGCAACCAATAGCTATGCCCTCTATGCACTATAATGCTGGGGGTTAAGCCCTGTTGCGATAAATAACTATTTAAATGTGCTTGTGCAGAGTCGTCTAAATTTTTATCACTATCTAAAGGTCTGTTTACATAAATAGAAACTTTATTTCCTTTAAGTGATTTTATTTCTACCCACTCTGCTTTAGGCGTTATTTGCCAAATTGATTTATCGGTAAATGAGTTTACAAAACGAGGAAAGAAGGCCTTGCCATCATCATCTCCATAAAAAAATACTTGCTCCACTATTCTTCCACTATCATTTGCAATTTGTTTATTTTCTATCGTGTAAATATTGGGTATGCCATACTCTGTAGTAAGGTTAACTTTATTAGTACTATCTGTACTTAAAAAAATTGTTTTAAGTAAGCTGTAAATAATTTTGCCTCTGCTATTGCTATTGTTTATTGCATCAGTTTCATTTTCTTTTACATATTGCAAAATGGTTTGCTGCAATTTTTTATTGCTAATACTACTGTAGCTATCTGCTACATCAACTGCATCTTCTAAGTCTTTTGTTTTATCTAAATTATCAACAAAACGGTGCATTACTTGCTCCGATTTTGCAGTTGGCATTAATTTTAAAAAAGTATCTAACCTATTATAGTTAGCTGCCATTTTTATAAAGCGTTTAAAATAATCGTACTGCACTACCTCAAGTAACGAATCTGTTTTAGCAGGCTTGCCTAACCGCTGCAACATTCTTGTAAAACTATGTTTGTAGCTACTTGTATAAATTTCGGCTTCGCCTAATACCAACATATAATATAAATCCACGGAGCTTAAAGGCTCTACAGCCCTCATTCTTACGGCTTCCGAAGAATTGTGCAAGTCATTAATCACTTTTACAAAATGTTGGTTAGCCTTTTTTGCCAAAGTTTCTCTTAATCCATTTGCACCAAACATAGCTACTGGTGTATCGCCTTTTAACAAACGGTTGTAATAAGTAATCTCTGTTTTTACCAAGGTTTTGTAATACGCCACACTATCATACCCTACTTCGCCATTACCAATTATTTTTTTAAGAGAATCAATTGATTTTTTGCTATTAATAATATCATCTAAAAAAGGAAAATACATTAATGCGTTGGTGGTTTTGCTTAACTCCACCAGCTTTTGCACCATACTATTTTTACTTTGGTGAATTAGTTTACCAGTAGTTGTGTTTGCAGCTTGTGCAAAATTGTAAATGCTAGTAGGGTTGGCTTTACCACCTACTACCAAAAGGCTATCGGCAAAAGCTTCTTTAGCAAAAGGCTCTATGTTGGAAACAATTTTGTCGGGGTATAGCGATGCAAATTTTAAAAACACTACATTTTTACTTTCTCTGCTGCCAATGTTTTCGTTAATAATTTGGGTAACAATTTTTGCCACATCGTAAGGAGCTTCATTAATAATATTTATCATACTCACACTATCGGCAGTGGCAAGCATAGCTTTGTTAAATGTACTTACTAAAGTTGGGGCAATTACAGGGTCAACTAGTTTTTGCTTCATGCCATCTTTATAAATTTTTACCAATTGCTCAATATAATTAAGATATAAAACCTTTTGCTGCTGCCCTTTTATTTTAACATTGGTTTCAACGCTATCTTGCAAATCGTTTATTTGCCTAATCATAGCATCGGTAATGTATAGATTTATATCATCTTGCTGGGTAGCTTTTATTATACCATCTATTTTACCATCGGTTTTGTCTAAATCTCTTTGTTCTTTATCAATTTTTTCATGTGCAAAAAGTCGTTGTATTGGATAGGGTTTTTTAACACTATCCATATAAGCCCAACTTTGTTGAGCCAATAAAACTGAAAAAATTAAGCTAATTAATCGTAAATATCCGTTCATATAATACAAAGATGGCAATTTTATTGCAGTAGTTGTATATCAAGGGCATATACTACAAAATCTATTGCATTTCGTTAACAATTTAATAATACACAATAAAGCAAAATAAGTGCCTAAAAGCAAAACTAACATCTAATTTTGCAAACAATGAGTACTGTTAAAAAAATACTAATTGCCGACGACGAACCCGATATTCTAGAAATTGTAAAGTTTAACCTAGAAGCTGAAGGCTTTGAAGTATCTACGGCAAAAAGTGGCAACGAGGCTATTGAAGCTGCCAAAAAGCACAAACCCGATTTAATTATTTTAGATGTAATGATGCCTTATAAAACAGGCATAGAAGTATGTAATATACTTAGGCTACAGCCCGATTTTAGTAAAACACTTATCATATTTTTATCTGCCCTTAGCGATGAAATAACCGAAGTAAAAGGCCTTGAAACAGGTGCAGACGATTATTTAACCAAACCCATTAGCCCCAAAATATTAATAAGCAAAATAAATGCTTTGTTTAGGCGCTTGCAACCCAGCACTTCTACCATTATAAAAGTGGGAGATATTGAAATTGACAGAGAAAAGTATATTATTAGGTTTAAGGGAGAAGATATTATTTTAGCCAGAAAAGAATTTGAATTACTTGCCCTATTAGCTAGCAAGCCTGGTAAGGTTTTTTTACGCAACGAAATTTTAAGCCAAATTTGGGGTACAGAAGTTATTGTAGGCGATAGAACCATTGATGTACACATTAGAAAAATTAGGCAAAAATTAGACTTAGATTGTATTAGTACTGTAAAAGGGGTGGGTTATAAATTTGAGTTGAGTTGATAGTTGATGGTTGATAGTTCATAGTTAAGGAAAACCAGTTAATTTTATTGTAGATTTAATAGCCATGAACAATGAACTATTATCAATGAACTAAGTATGCTCCCACAAAAAAACCTATCTCCACAACAATTATCTGCACTTACCGCATTACTTATTGCCGTTCCTATAAGCATTGGTATTTTTATATTTAAGCCTGTATGGTGGATAGCTTTACTATCGTTTCTTATTGTTTTTTTAGGTTGTTTTACATTAATACTTTACACCTTACAGCGTTTTATTTACCGAAAAATAAAATTGATTTATAAATTTATTTATCAAACCAAAGCCAGTAAAAGAGAAGAATTTTACTACAATAATATTTTACCCAAAAAAGGTATTGATGAGGTAAGAGAAGATGTAGAAAGTTGGGCACAGCAACGAAAGGCAGAAATTGAAACCCTACAGCAAAACGAAACCTTTAGAAAAGAGTTTTTACAAAACTTAAGCCACGAACTTAAAACCCCCATTTTTGCCATACAAGGTTATGTAGAAACTTTATTGGCTGGTGCCATTAACAATGCTGCTGTAAACGAAAAATTTTTACAAAGCACATCTCGTAATATTGCTAGGTTGGTAAACTTGGTTGATGATTTGGATGAAATAAGTAAGTTAGAAAGTGGGCAACAGCAGCTACATAAATCTGCCTTTGTAATACAAGATTTGGTAGAGGAAGCCTTTAGCCTTTTACAAATAAAAGCAGATGAAAAAGAAATTAAGCATGTTGTAAAAAAGGGCTGTGAGTTTCCGTTAGAAGTAATGGCCGATAAAGAAAAAATAAAGCAAGTAATTATTAATTTAATAGACAATGCTATTAAGTACGGCAAGCAAAATGGCACCATAGAAAGCAGCTATTATAGGCTAGATGAAGAACGAGTATTAATTGAAATTAGCGATGATGGCAGTGGCATTGCCGAAGACCATTTACCCAGAATATTTGAACGCTTTTACCGTACCGACCTTGCCCGTAGCCGAAAAATTGGCGGTAGTGGCTTAGGCTTATCTATTTGCAAGCATATAATAGAAGCCCATAACCAAACCATACATGTACGTAGCAAAATAGATGTAGGTAGTACATTTGGATTTACACTTTCAAAAAAATAGATTTTTTATAATAAACCAATGTAGGTATTAAGTAGGCTTTAGGCAGGAGTAAGAAAGTGGCTTATTTATTGAGAGAACCAAAGCTCACTCTATAGAAATTATTTATTCTATTTTTTTATCTTGAAATATGAGATATTAAATACAGTTTTATATATTTGTTATTTCCGAAAACACATCTAAAGGTTTATGAATAGAATTAAAGAAGTTTTGGAAGAAAAAGGAATAAAGCAAAAGTGGCTTGCCGAGAAACTTGGTAAAAACTATAACATGGTTAACTCTTATACCCAAAACAGGCAACAACCGAGAATTGAAGTTCTTTTTGAAATTGCTAACATTTTGAATATTGAACCAAAAGAACTTTTAACTAATACAAAAAACGAGAAAAAATAAAAATGAATAAATTAAATGCAGTCTCCCTTTTTTCTTGCATTGGTGTTGGCGAATACTTTTTAAAGAATATTGGTATTAATACATTTGTCGCAAATGAAATAGAATTTAAAAGATGCCAGACATACAAATTTTTTCATCCCAATACAGAAATAATTTGCGGTGACATAATTGATAAAAATGTAAAAAGTAAAATCCTTTCAGCATCTAAGAAACATAAAATTGATTTAGTTATTGCAACACCACCATGCCAAGGTATGAGTTCGGTGGGTAAAAACAGGAAAGACGGAACTCTTCATGATGACAATAGAAATTTGTTAATTTTAGAAACTTTAGAAATTATTGATTTTATTTCACCAAAATATATAATTATTGAAAATGTCCCACGTTTTCTAAAAGTAAATTATTCATACAAAAATAAGTTACTTACAATACCTGAATTACTAAAAGAGAAATACGGAAAGAATTACAACATTGAAGTTGATATTTTTAATGCGGCAGATTTTGGAATTCCGCAAATACGGCATAGAGCCTTTATACGTCTTTACAAAAAAGGGTTGAAGTGGAACAAACCTAAATTAGAAAAGCAACATATCTCCGTTGTAGAGGCAATCGGCAATCTTCCCTCCTTGGAATCGGGAATGAAATCTGATTTAAAAAACCATTGGGCACGAATACATCCAAAAAATCAAATTGAGTGGATGAAATTTACACCCACAGGACAAACAGCATTTAACAACGAAAAACATTTTCCAATAAATAAAGACGGAAGAAAAATAAAAGGATACAAGAATTGTTACAGACGAATTGATTGGGATAAGCCGGCTCCAACAGTAACAATGAGAAATGAAATTATTTCATCACAAAACAATGTTCACCCAGGGAGAAAGTTAAAGAACAATACTTGGAGTGATGCAAGGGTTTTGTCGTTAAGAGAACTTTTAATCTTAACTTCTTTACCACCAGATATTGACCTCCCAACAGATATTTCAGACACAGCATTAAGACAATTTATTGGAGAAGGAATTCCACCTAAAATGATGCAAAAAATATTAGAGGGGATTTCAGAATGAGTGAAAAAAAAAATATCAAAGGAATCTCAATGTTTTCAAGTGCAGGGATTGCTGAAACCTATCTCAATGAAATTGGAATTGACATTTTACTTGCAAATGAATTGGTAAAAGAAAGGGCAAACTTTTACAAACATCTTTACCCAAATACAAAAATGATTACAGGAGATATTCTTGACAAGAATGTTTTCAAGGAATTTGTAAGTGAAGCAAAAAAAATAAAGCCGACTTTTTTAATTGCAACTCCCCCATGCCAAGGCATGAGCAGTTTAGGAAAAAAAGATTATGAAATAGACGAAAGGAATTTTTTAATCTTTTCTGTTATTGAGGTTATTAAGCAAATGGATTTTGATTTTATCTTGATTGAAAATGTTCCAAAATTTCTTAAACTATTTTTTCCTTTCAAAGGAAAAATGCTGAGTATAATAGAAATACTTGAAATACTTTTCAAAGAAAAATTTCTTATTGAACATTCTGTTCTCAATGCTAAAGATTACGGGGTTCCTCAGAGCAGACCAAGAGCTATAATTAAATTGTTTAAGAAAAATAAAAAATGGAGCTCTCCCGAAAAGAAATCTGAGATAACTTTAGAAAAAGCAATTGGACATTTACCATCTTTGATGCCAGAAGAAAAATCAAAACACAAATATCATTACGCTATGAAGCATAGCTCAATGCAAGTAGAAGCTATGACACATACCCCAGAAGGGAAAAGTGCAATGGTTAATGCGATTTATTTCCCTAAGAAAACAAATGGAGAAAAAGTTAGCGGATTCCACAACACATACAAGAGAATGAAATGGAATTCTCCAGCACCAGCAAGAGCAACAAATAATGGATTGATAAGCGGTCACAACAATGTTCATCCCGGACGAAAGAGAAAAGATGGAACATGGAGTGACCCAAGGGTTTTAAGTTTACTTGAGCTTTTTATCGTTTCATCTTTACCCGAAAATTGGGATATTCCAACTGACTGTAAAGATTCCTTTGTAAGGCTACTAATTGGAGAGGCTATTCCCCCTCTTATGCTCAAAGAGATATTATTAAAAATTAACCAATAGGAATAATGCATAATTCAGAAATAGACAGAACCTCAAAAAAGAACAAATGGACTTTAATGAAATACATTAAAGATTTTGACCTAATGGTTTTATATGCCGATGCTGTAAGAAAAGGGAAGGCAGATGTTTCGTTTGATGCATTGGAAGAAATTCTTTTAGGTTTGGAATTAGATAATGTTTATAGTCCAAGATTTGGTAAGCCAAGTGTTCACACAATTTTTTTTAAAGTGTGCCAAATCGTTTATTACATGTTTGGCTATAAGATGAAAGTAAAAGGTAACATAGCAGATAGAATTGTCTTTAGTCCATTAGGAAATTTACTTTTAGATAACAAGGAAGACAAAAAACTTGTCAGCCGAACTTTTCTCTGCATGCTTTTCGGTATGCCATTTGCACACCCTTTCAATAAAATGCACAAGTCGTTTAACATTTATCCTTACAGACTAATTTTTAAACTTCTTACTGATAAGCGGCTTGATTACAAATTGAACCATGATGAAGTTTTTTATCATGTTATGTTTTACAAAGACATTGACAAGAAATCCTACAACGAATTAGTGAACGAGATTTTAGCGTTTAGGAATATTTCATCTGCTGAAAAATATAAGCTATTCACAAAAAGAAATACAGTTGAAGATGTTTTAGCAAATGCTTTACATGAGTGGAATTATGCATCAGGTATTTTACAGCAAGCAGGAATTCTTGATTGGCATCAAGCAGGCGATAATCATGGTGTATTAATTCATGGTGGTGGTAGCGGAAGAAGGAGATACAAAAGTGATTCAGTAAAAATAAAAGCTGAGATTTTCAATTTTGTTTCGTTGCTCGTTACCAATTATTCTTATGAAGAAAAACCTCAAGTCCTAACAGCAAAACTTCAATTATATTCAGAGTATGTAATTCAATTGTATAATTTTTATCCGACAGAGTTAATTCAAGAACTTGGAGTTGACAATGAAGAACAAGAGAAAATAATTTCCATTTTAAGAATTACAGACGATATTAATTTGTATGCAAAAAACTCAGTGCTTGGAGATGCTTATAAATTTGAAGATGTTCTTTGTGATGCTTTTAATTATTTTTCTGATGTTGAAGCTGAGAAACATGCACAAGCAGGCACGACAGACATAGAATGTATTTACACTCCTTTGGATGCAACTGACAAAAAGTTTGATGTTGAAGCAAAATCAACAAAAAATAAATTGATGAATTTAAGTGCAGGCAGGTTGAGGCATCATAGAGAACAGATAGGTTCGGAATACACCATTGTAGTTACACCTAAATACATCAACGCAGTTTTGGAGGACATTAAAGGAACACAAACAGTTTTAATACGGTCAGGTTCTTTTTCTAATTTCCTTTACCAATCAATTTCAAACAAAGGCAGGGAAATCAGCTACAAACCTATTGACGAAATTGTATTAAACAATTTAGGGAAAGATATTACTGAAGGAATCAATCAATACGTTTATGAAAACTTTGGAGTAAGTACAAGGTAGTAAAATAAACAATTTGCATAAATAACCACTACATCTATAAACTTCAAAATTGAATTGATTGTCGAGAAGAAGAACATACTGCTAAAATGGGGTTTCATGCAAGTTGGGCTTTACTAACAAATTGCAGCTATCAGTATATACAGTTTTGAGCTCTGGCTGGGCTTTCAATTTTCAGCTTTAATTCTTAACTTCAACTAACCGGCAAATGAACATTAAACAACAAATCAAAGATTACATTGCCTCTCTTCCTGAGCTAAAGCGTTTAGACATGGAAACAGCAATACAAGATGTAGTTGATGCAACAAACAAAAAACAAAGCAACTATATATAAAATTTCTAACAACACATTTTATTCGTTGCTAAAAATATATGAATTTTTATTTTACTGCTATTTGTGCTGGATGAAAAACATACCAACACAAAACTAAAAATAGGCTTGGGAGCTTTGTATTTAAAAATGAAGGTGTGTTTGTTGCATTTAAATTTGGCTCACGAAAAGTACAAGAAATTAAATTTTCATTCGTTACTTCATCAAACACTTTAAACTCATTTGAATTATTATGATTAAAGGTGTATTGATATTTTTTTCCATCCAACTCTAAATAACCATTTTGTGCTTTGGCATCTCCAAGTTCAAGCTTTCCAATTTTAATACCATATTCGTTTTTCAAAATTGCTTTGGGTGCAAATAGTCCTTTATTATCGAAGAAAAATATCCGTTTGCTAATATTACTTACAAATCTTCCAATACGAGTACCATTAGTGAATGATAGTTGAGCAATTTTTTTATCTCCCTCCCATAATTCAAACTGCTCATTTGAAGAATCGGTGTTAGCTTTTACCCATTTCATAAACTTT
>JAGNRZ010000206.1 GCA_017988335.1 Ferruginibacter sp. | reverse complement strand
AATATTGTGGTGGCTGCACCTACAGGTGTAGCAGCAATAAACGCAGGCGGTGTTACGCTACACAGTTTATTTCAACTACCCTTTCATCCTTTTTTACCTACAAGGGCAGGTAAAGAAGAATTAGTGGCAAAAATTAGGCACAACAAAAACCGCCAACAAGTTTTACAAAAAATGGAATTGTTGGTGATAGATGAAATAAGTATGGTACGTTGCGATGTAATGGATGCAATTGATACTGTTTTACGAAGTGTACGCCGCAATTATAATCAACCCTTTGGCGGAGTGCAATTACTTTGTATTGGCGATTTACATCAACTACAACCAGTAGCCAAAAACGAAGAATGGAATATTTTAAGTGAATACTATGCCTCCCCCTTTTTCTTTGATAGTATTGCGGTAAAAGAACAAACGCCTTTGTTAATTGAGCTAAATAAAATTTATCGCCAAAAAGAAGAAAGCTTTGTAAAGCTTTTAAACAAGGTACGTACCAATAATATGAATGCCGATGATTTTGAAGATTTACACATGCGGTATAATCCTACATTTTCGCCTTCGGCAGATGAAAAATATATTACTTTAACTTCTCACAATAATCAGGCAGATTTAATAAACCAGCAAAAATTATTACACCTTAATACTGCAGCGTTTACTTACAAAGCTGTTATTGAAAACGATTTTCCAGAACATATTTATCCGGTAGAAGCTGAGTTGATTTTAAAAGAAGGAGCACAAGTAATGTTTTTAAAAAACGATGCTATAGCTAAGCGATATTTTAATGGTAAAATTGGAGTAGTAAAAAATCTTACTCAAGAAAAAATAATTGTGGATTGCGATGGGGAAGAAATAATGGTAGGTAAAGAAGTATGGGAAAACAGTCGCTATGCTTTAAACCGAGCCGATGGAAAATTAGAACAAGAAGTGTTAGGTACTTTTGAGCAATATCCTTTACGCTTAGCATGGGCTATAACAATTCATAAAAGCCAAGGTTTAACTTTTGAAAAAGTAATGATAGATGCAGGCAGTGCATTTAGCAGTGGACAAGTGTACGTAGCCCTAAGCCGATGCACAAGTTTAGAAGGTATTGTTTTGTTAAGCAAAATTCCCAGCACTGCCATTAGCAGTAACGAAAATGTTTTAAAAGGGCAACAAGCTCTTACTCCAAAAGGCTCTTTGGCAGAGCGTTTTGAAGGAGCAAGGCAAATATTTACTCAACAATTATTAGAGCATATTTTTTCGTTTGAAGAAATGGAAACAGCAGTTGGTGTATTGGCATTTCATATCAACCAACATAAAGACAAGCTTACACTTAACATGGCTGTAGATGGTGATAACACTGCTGTGGGTTGGATAGAAAATATTAAACAACATATTGCAAACGATAAAGCAGTAGGTTTAAGGTTTGGGAGCCTTGTAGCACAATTAATGAAAGAAGAAGGCACAATAGAAAAAAATGAATTACTGAAAAAAAGAATTACCGATGCTGCTAATCATTTTATTCCAAAATTAGATGGTTATTTTAGTCACATAAAAAATCATCCACTAGTTACAGAGCATAAAGAAGCGGCTACACCCATTAATGAAAAACTAAACGAATTATTGTTGGCTATTTACACCAGTAATTATTATTTGTTGTATTGCAAAAATGCTTTTTCTATCACTTCATTTTTACAACATAAATTAAAATACGCCACACCAAAATATAATCTTACTTGCTATGCTAGTAGTAAAGCCGAAGTAAGTATAGATGCTGCAAATGCTGAACTATACAGCACTTTACGCCGCTGGAGAGATATGACGGTTAAAGACGAAGACTTACCCATATACATGGTAGCCAATCATGATGCACTTAAAGAAATAAGTACTTATCTACCTTTATCTAAAAAAGATTTATTGCAAATAACTGGTTTTGGCAAAGCCAAAGTAGATAAGTATGGTGATGTTATTATTGATGCCGTAGAAAGCTACTGTACTAGGTATAATATTGAAACCAATATGGCTTCTAAACTTGCCAACCCCAAAAAAGAACGAAAAGAAAAAAGTACTGAGCCAAAAGTTGATACCAAAGCCCTAACCTATGATTTGTACAAGCAAGGTAAAAGCATTGATGAAATTGCTAAAGAAAGAAATTTTACAACCGCTACAATTGAAAGCCATTTGGCTCACTATATTGGTTTGGGCGAATTAGATATTAATGATTTTGTATCTAAAGAAAAACAACAAGCCATAAAAGATGCAGCAGCTATACATGGCACACAAAGCCATAAATTAATAATGGAAAATTTACCAGCAGGAATTAGTTACGGGGAGATAAAAATGGTTTTATCTATTTATAAAAATGAAAGCGTTTAAAACAATTTTTACAATATTAATCTTCGCTAAAATCTACCAACTACTGCATAAGCCGCCTCTTTTGATTAGGTTCCGCCGTAGGCAGAATTGAAAAAATACGAAGTATATTTTTTCAAAAAATCAAAAGCAGCGGCGGTGCAGTAGAGATGCCTGCCGGCATGAGGCAAAACTCTATTTTTCATACACTATCTAAAAAAGCAAAGTATAGAATCCCTAAATAAATAACCAGTATTTTTGCACCAATGCCGCAAATAAACTGGAACGATACGTTAAACTTAGTAAGCAAACTTACTCCACTTAGGCTATGGAATGGCATAAAAGTATTGAGTAGTCACTATGTAAGTAAATTATCTAAAAAACCTATACAATGGGGTTATCCTGTGTCCATATCTTTTGAGCCTACTACAAGCTGTAACCTACGTTGCCCCGAATGCCCAAGTGGTTTACGAGAATTTACGAGACCAACAGGTATGCTTAAAAAAGATTTTTTTTCAAAAACTATTGATGAAATTCATAAAGAGTTATTATACCTAATTTTTTATTTTCAAGGAGAGCCTTATTTAAACCCTGATTTTTTAGATATGGTAAAATATGCATCTTCTAAAAAAATATATACTGCCACAAGCACCAATGCACATTATTTAAACGACGAAAACGCAAAGCGTACGGTTGAAAGTGGATTAGATAGATTAATTATTTCAATAGATGGCACAACACAAGAAGTCTATCAGCAATATAGAGTTGGTGGAAAATTAGATAAGGTTATTGAAGGAGCAAAAAATATTGTAAAATGGAAAAAACAATTAAATAGCAAAACGCCTTTTGTATTTTTTCAGTTTTTGGTAGTAAAGCCAAATGAGCATCAAATAGAAGATATAAAACGCTTAGCAAAAGAAATTGGCGTAGATGAAGTGAGGTTTAAAACAGCACAGGTATATAATTACGAAAATGACCCTAACCAATTAATTCCAACTACAGATAAATTTAGCCGATACAAAAAAAACAGCGATGGTAGTTACACCGCAAAAAATAAATTAGCCAATAGCTGCTGGAAATTACAACATGCCAATGTAATAACTTGGGATGGCTTGGTGGTGCCTTGTTGTTTTGATAAAGATGCCGCTCATCAATTAGGTAACTTAAAAACACAAAATTTTAAGGAAATTTGGCATAACAATAATTACAAACAATTTAGACAACAACTAAAACATAGTCGAAAAAATATAGATATTTGTGCTAATTGCAGCGAAGGTGTAAGTGTTTGGCAAGACTAAAATTTATTGAGTATGGGACTTGAGAAAGATATTAATCAAACAAAATTTAGAAACAGTTACCAAAAAGCAGGAATAAATTTTATTTATACCTGTAATTGGATAAATGAAAAAATGAAGCTGTTTTTTGACAACCATGACATTACACAGCAACAATTTAATATTCTACGAATTTTAAGAGGAGCTGATAAACCACTATCTACTTTACAAATACGACACCGTATGTTAGATAAAATGAGTGATACAAGTAGAATTGTAGATAGATTAGTTATTAAAGGATTGACAAAAAAAGCAATTTGCAAAGAAGATAAACGAATGGTAGATGTTTTTATAACCGAAAAGGGAAAAAAGCTTTTAGCTAAGATAGATGCACAACAAGATGAATTAGATGGAGTTTTAAATAATTTATCAGAAGCAGATATTAATACACTAAATAAATTGTTAGATAAAATAAGAGAAGCCGGTTAGATGAAAAAAATATTTGCTTATTACCTATCACCAATCCGTAGTACACTGTGTGTTGTGTTTTGCCTACTATCTCTTACAACAATTGCACAAATAAAACCTGAGTTTAGAGGAGTATGGGTGGCTACTGTAGATAATATTGATTGGCCATCTTCAAAAA
>JAGNRZ010000059.1 GCA_017988335.1 Ferruginibacter sp. | reverse complement strand
TATTACAGCAGTAAGGTCTTTATTTTTTAAATTAACTAAAGCGGTTTTCTTTTCGGCATGTATATACATGGCCAATTTTCTGTACTGTCTTAAATCTCTATTGCCAAAAGTTTGAAACACACCCCTTGCATCACCTTTTTGTAAATTACACAATTGCAAGTTCATACTTTGCTCATTAAGCAAAAGATTTACTCCATTATTGCTTTGTGTTTGCTGGCGTTGAATTTCTCTTGGTGTACGATAAGGCAATGGTGTTTTTTTATCGTTTTCCTCAATATTAACAGCCCCTACATTAAAGTTGGTAGCAGTGGTATTTAACAAAACCGTTTGCCCCGTGGTATCAATTTTATATTTAAAAGTACGCCATACATTACGAGTTAATTGCAACTCAGCAAAACGTAGTGTTACGCTGTCTTCAAAGTCCGTCATGTACATTCTTATAAATCGGATAGATTTAAAATCGGGAATGTTACCTACTTTACTTGTAAATTGGCTAATAGGTATTCTAAACTGATACCAAGTTTCTGTACGGCTTGTACCATTTGCTAAACTAACTATTGCAGGTTTTTTATCTACAATATAATTGCCCCCAATATTCATTTGTGAAGGCGGTAGAATATTTACTTCGTATTGAAAATACTCCTCGGTTTGGTTTAATGTATTATCCCTGTTTAAATCTTCTGCATCTGGATATAATGTAGCGGCGTTTGAAAACTCCGAATTAGTATTAGCTATTGGCGAATTGCCTTCATTATTATTATACTTTTTATAGCGGCTTAGTATTCCTACATTGGGTTGGTCGTAGGCTTGATTACGATAATGCAAATAGTTATCGTTAGAAGGGTCGCTTTTTGCGGCTAATGTTACTAGTGAGTTAGCTCCAAAATTAGCTTCTAAAGTACTTATATACGCTGCTCTTTTTCTTAACTCTGCTGTATCGTTTAATCCATCAAAACCTAAATCTTGATAAGCTCTGTCATTAGGATCGTTGCTAAACGCATTGGTAACTTGTATTGGGTTACGAGGCACTCTTGCCCAATTACTTTCTTCTGTAGGCGATGGAGCGTTGGGCGTAGGCAATCCGTTTTCGTAAAAACGTTTACCATCTTTTAACACATCTTCACTAATATTTCCTAAGTTAAAAATTAGTTTACCTCCTGTAGATGTAGGCTTTAGTATAAATGGATCTTGTATCCAAAACTCAATAAATTCAATATTGGCAGTTTCAAAATCGGGTTGATCAATATTACGCATTAAACCACCCCAGCGTTGTTTTGGGTTTCTTAATTTACCATTTGCATCTAACTCACTACTTCTATCTTCATAGTTATACGATCCCTTTTCGGTTGGGTAGTACGATAAATCAAATGTAATTAACTGACTTTCCCCAAAACCAGTAGTACGTTGCGGAAAAATTTCTTTTTGATATACTTGTCTTACCCTAGGGTCGCTAAGTTCTGCAGCATTATTAGCATAAGGGTTATTAGCTCCTTTATATTGCTGTAATACAGGCTCAATTTGATACCAGTTAATTTTAGCTCTATTTCTTCCTGCGGCAATATCATCATTTAAAGCAGCTTCAGGAAAATTAGGGTTGCCCACTGGCGGAGAGGCTAATGCCCAACTTATGGGTGGAAAACGTAAATCTAAACCAGCTTGAGATCCTTCAAAATCATCTATATAAATTACACCGTTACTCCCCTTTCCTATTTGTGGGGCATGGCCAGGTTTTAAGCAAGCACCTTCTGCAAAAACATTAATGTTTGAAGGTGCATTTGTTTTATAAAAAGGTAGTTTGTCTAACAGCTTAGTAAGCCTTGGTATTTCTTTACGGTAATTTACATCCAACCCATACATAGTATTACGTATAGGATCTTCATTGTAATTTACTTTAGTAAAAAACGGTCTTTCGCCAAGGCGTACAATGGTACCACCTATTGAAAGTTGCTCTTTTAATTTATTTTTTGCAATATAATCAAACCGTAAGCCCATATAACCTCGTTGCAGCAAACCAAAAGTGGCATTATTTTCACTGTTTACCTGTACAGGTACACCAGAATTTATAATGGCAGCATTGGTAACTTTAATAGTACCTAAATCGTAATTAATATCGTAATCAATACCTTCAATTAATTGCCTACCGCCTGCAGTAACGGTTACGGAGCCACGAGGCACATTGTAACCAATACTTATATCCCCAGAGCCACTTACCCTTGCAGCACCTTTTAATACAAACCTGTTTTGATTAGGATATTGTTGTGCTACTGCTTTTATAGAATCGTATAGGGCATAAAACAACGTATCTTTTATAGTAGGCAAATTAGGATTGGTATAAATGCCTGCGGCTAAATCTCTACCAAAAGGCTCAAGCACCGGAAACATTACCCTACTATATTGAGAGAAAACTGTATAATTTTCTACAAAGTCAAATACACCATCTGGCTGAGGATCTCGTTGGTTATTTAATCTATCTAAATTGATTAATGAAATGATAGGGAAACCCTGACTTTTATTTCCAAAAGGCACATATCTTTTCCAACCCAAACCAGGCTCTTGATACAATACATCAAGTTTAAAATCTTGTGGAGATAGTGTCCCATACCCTATCGAATAAACATTCTTCATCATCAAACTCCAAATAGGTAACGATGGTCGTTGTGAGGTGGCTTTTAATAACTTTAAAAATAATACTTGTTGATTGGCAGAGTTGCTATCTGGCGGTAAATCTTGTGAAAACTCACCCACTTGATAAATTCTTCCGTTATATGAATATTGATAAGCAACAGCCAAAACTTCATCCGTTTGTAAAGGTTGGCTTAAAGAAATATAACCTACTTGCCTATCGTAAGTGTATTGTGTAGAATCTAACTTACGGGCAAATGTTTTTTCAAAATCTTGTACTGGCTGTAAACCTAAGCTTGTTAAATTATTAAAAACTAAAGATGATTGCCTGTTTGTAGGGTTGCTTCTTATTTGTGACATTAACGAGTTTGCATCGTTATATGGAAAAGTTGGATTAGCAATACTAGTTTCTCCTAAGTTCATTAACCCTACCACATCTCTTGCATCTGTAGTTACTCCGTTTCTATTAGTTACCCATACTTCCATACGAAGTATTTGTGTAGGAGCAGTAATGGCTGGTAAGTTGCTCATTACTTTGTTGTAATTTTTTCTAAAGTATTGAGCTAGTAAAAAGTGACGATTTTCTTCGTACTCATCTGCCTTTAATTCAAAATTTTGTGTGGCTGTGCTACCTTGTAAGTTAGTAGTTTGTCGTTGCGATTTTTGATTAGCAATTACAGTAGTGATAAATAGTTTTCCAAACTGTAATTGTGTTTTTATACCAAACAATTGTTGAGCACCGGGTATTAATGTACTTTTTGATGGAAAGGTTACATTACCAGCTTCAAAGCGTTTTATAATTTCATCATCCAAGCCAGTATAATCAAGCTTTAGCTGATTATCTTGCCCAAAATTGGCAAGTGTATTATAGTTGATAGGGAATTTTAATTTACCGCCAATATCTGCATTTACATTTAATTGGGCATTCATATCAAAATCAAAACCACCATTTTTTCTGGCTCTTTCGGGTAGTGTTGGGTTTTTAATATTTTGCCCTTGATAGCCTGCAGTAATATCAACATTACCTTGTGGCGTAATAGTTATTTTACCATTACCAAACAATCTGTTAAATAAGTTTGCACCTACTTTTAATTTGGGTTTTACTTTCCCTCTATTTAATCTAAGGTTAGTATTGCTTCTTTCTTGAAAATAATTTTGCTCTGCCTGGCGGTTACGAATTGTCCAAAACTCCTCAAAAGTGTAGGTCGTTGGTGTTCTATAATAACGGTTGCCTATTTTTTCGTAAACGATATATCTTTTGGATGCATAATCGTAAACAATTGAATCTTTATAATTGCTTGGATTTTTTAAATCGTAGGTACTTCGGCGATAGTTTGATACGCCATCTCCCCTTCTATCCGATATAGGATAAGGTAATGGAATAGTATCTGCCCCAATAGTAAGCCCATTGGTAGTATTTGCACATGCAGGTGTAACAGTAAAAAAAGACAATGCAATTGATAAGCCAATAGCAATACCTTGTAGTTTCAATAATTTTTTTCTGATAAGCATCATAATCCGGTAAAACAATTAAGGTAGAATATCTATCAAATGGCTTTTAACGCTTTTTTTATTAAATCTTCTAATATTGATACAGATGGTTCTGCAAGGATAATTTTTTGGATGGACTGCTCAGCTTGATTTTTGTTAATACCAAGTGCCACTAAAGCATGTAACGCATCTTGTTGTAATCTATTGCCCATTGGTATATCTGTTTGTGTTGAAATAGTTTGTTTACCAACTTTATCTCTTAACTCCAAAACCAACCTTTCTGCTGTTTTTTTACCTATCCCCTTTACACCTTCAAGCAATTTAACATTTCCTTGCTGCAAGGCCTTCACTATTTCCACTGCATGTAAAGAAGACAACATCATTCTAGCAGTTGCTGCACCAACACCCGATACCCCAATTAACATTACAAACATTTCCTTTTCTTCCTTATCAAAAAAACCATACAACACATGCCCATCTTCCTTAACTTGTAAATAAGTATAAAGTTTGCCCTCGGTAAGTTGCTGCAAAGCTGTATAAGTATTCAAGGTTATATTTACCTCATAACCAACACCATTTACATCAACATATACTTGAGCTGGATTTTTATACGTAAATTTTCCTTGCAAATAAGCATACATATCTATTTCAAAAATACGGATTTAAACGGTATAAATTGTTAAAAATGAGGGCTAAGGTTTTTTCTGTATTTTTACGTTATAAATTAACCCATTACAATTGTTATCGAATTATGAGCAAAATTACCGCTGCTATTACTTCTGTAGGAGGCTATGTGCCAGAATATAGGCTTACCAATAAAGAGTTGGAAACTATGGTGGATACTAATGATGAGTGGATAAGAACTAGAACTGGTATTGAAGAAAGACGAATTTTAAAAGGAGAAGGCTTGGCAACCAGCGATTTAGGAGCTCCAGCAGTATTAGAACTTTGTAAAAAAAGAGGAATTGACCCAACTGAGATTGATTGTATTATTTGTGCTACCGTTACACCAGATATGGTTTTTCCGGCAACAGCTAATTTAATTTCGGATAAAGTAGGAGCAACTAATGCATTTAGTTTTGATTTGGCTGCCGCTTGTAGTGGTTTTTTATATGCTTTAACAACTGGTGCTAGTTTTATTGAAAGTGGCAGATATAAAAAAGTAGTAGTAGTAGGGGCAGATAAAATGAGTGCTATTGTGGACTATACCGATAGAAATACTTGTATTTTATTTGGAGATGCCGCAGGTGCTGTTTTGCTTGAACCTAATGAAGAGGGTTTTGGTTTAAGAGATACTATTTTAAGAAGCGATGGTAGTGGCGGCAAATATTTACACATGAAAGCTGGTGGTAGCTTAAAGCCTGCCAGTATGGAAACCGTTTTAGCCAAAGAGCATTATGCCTATCAAGAAGGACAAGCTGTTTTTAAATTTGCAGTAAAAGGTATGGCAGATGTGAGTTACGAATTAATTCAGCGAAATAATTTAACTGCTGATGATATTGCATGGCTAGTACCTCACCAAGCTAATTTAAGAATAATAGATGCTACTGCTAATAGAATGGGATTACCTAAAGAAAAGGTGATGATAAATATTCAAAAGTATGGTAATACTACAGCGGCTACTATACCGTTATGTTTATGGGAGTGGGAAAGTAAATTAAATAAAGGCGATAATATTGTATTAGCTGCTTTTGGAGGTGGATTTACGTGGGGAGCTACTTGGATAAAGTGGGGGTACTAATTTTTGATTTAGGGATGTTTGATTTGTTGATCTGCGATTTGATAAAGTTTGATTTTTTGATTTATACGGCAGAGACACCAGGAAAAATCTGCGTTCATCTGTGAATGAAATCCAAGAAATCTGTGGTAAAAAAATAAAAAATATTACATGAAAAAATTTACACTACTTACCATTGTTTTTGCAATAGGTTGTAGCTTTTTTGCAGAAGCTCAGTTTACCAAATATGTAATTAAACTGAGGCATAAGGGAGATAACCCTTTTTCTATTAGCAATCCATCGCAATACCTAACGCCAAGGGCTATTGCCAGAAGAGCTAGGTATAACATTCCAATAGATTCGTTGGATTTACCCATAACACCAAGATTTATAGATAGCATTCGTTTAGCAGGTGCTGTTACTATTTTAAATACCTCTAAATGGCTAAACCAAGTAGCCATACAAACTAATGATGCTGCGGCTTTGGCAAAAATTAATGGATTCCCCTTTGTACAAGCTGCTACCCCCATTGCTCCATTCAGTGCAACTTCAAATCAACCTGTAAATAAAAAATTAGCAGTAGAAATAAATAATAACCCTATAACTCCAACTAATAACGTTGTAGAAGGCACATCTGATATTTATACTTACGGTGCATCTAACGGGCAAGTAAAATTGCATAATGGACAGTTTTTACATAATAGAGGATATAGCGGACAAGGCATGCAAATGGCTGTAATGGATGCAGGTTTTGTAAATTATTTAACCCTACCAACATTTGATAGTGTACGTAATGCAGGGCAAATATTAGGTACTTGGGATTATGTAAATAATAATGCTAACGTAAATGGATTTCACTCACATGGTACTCAATGCTTTAGCACCATTGCAGCCAATATGCCAGGTGTATTTATGGGCACAGCACCCAAAACATCTTTTTATTTATACAGAACTGAAGATGCTGCTACCGAATACCCAGTAGAAGAACAAAACTGGGCTGCAGCTGCGGAAAGAGCTGATAGCTTAGGAGCAGATGTGTTTTCGGTTTCATTAGGTTATTTTACTTTTGATAATGCTATTTTTAACTATACCTATGCTAACATGAATGGCAATACTACCATGATTGCCAGAGCTGCTGATGTTGCAGCAAAAAAAGGAATTCTAGGCGTTTTTGCCAATGGTAACGAAGGAAATTCTGCATGGCGTTTTTTAATTTCTCCTGCCGATGCTGATAGTGTATTAGCTGTTGGTGCTGTAAATGTAAATGGTGTGGTGGGTGGCTTTAGTAGCTATGGACCTAGTAGTGATGGGCAAATAAAACCTGGTGTAGCTGCTGTAGGTGTAAGTGCTACCATTGTAAATACAAATACAGGTCAACCAGCAAGTGGAAGCGGTACATCATTTGCATGCCCTAATATGGCAGGCTTAACTACTTGTTTATGGCAAGCTTTTCCTGAAGAAAATAATATGAGTATTATTAATGCTTTACAACAAAGTGCTAATAGAGCCACAAACCCCGATGATAGAACAGGTTATGGCATTCCTAATATGCTAAAAGCTTTTAGCTACATAATAAAACAACGTTATACGCAAAGTATAAGTGTTAATAGTTGTAAAACCAATATTCAATTTAATGTAAAAACAGATACAGGTATTGTTGTGTATGTAGAAAGAAAATTAGCCTCTGAAACAAATTATTCAATTGTAAGTACACATACCACTACAGGTGCATTTGCAAGGCGTACATTTAATTATATAGATGATTTAGCCGCTGCACCAAGTGGAAATATCACCTATCGTATGCGTATGAAAATAAGCACAGACACTACATTTTATTTAGATAGTGCTACTGTAAGTTTTATTGCTAAACCTGCATTGGGTGCAGACAAAGCAGCTGCTATTTGTACAGGCGAAAGTTATAATTTATCTGCTCAATATAATACTACTGGCCTTAGTGCCAACTGGACGATTGGTGGAAACCCAGTAGCTAACCCTGCTGCTGTAAATGCAAGTGGAACTTACCAATTAATTGTAACTAACCCAAGTGGCTGTAATGATACTGCTGTCATTGTATTAACTGTAAATAATAAACCTAACTTAGGTGCAGATAAGGCACAAATTTTTTGTAGCAATGGTGTATTTGATTTAACAACATTATTTACCACTACAGGCTTAACAGCTACATGGTCGTTAAATGGAAATACAATAGCTAACCCTGCCCTAGTAACTGCTGCAGGTAATTATAGATTAATTGCAACTAATGGAAATTGTAGCGATACAGCATTTGCTAATCTTACTCATTTTCCAGAGCCTTGTTATACACCTGTTACGGAAAAAGTAACGCTTAGTCCAAACCCTGTAAGTGATAATTTAACATTATTAATTGCCCGAAATAGTGATATTAATTTTGAAGTACTAGTACACAACACCTTAGGCCAAAGAGTATATGTATTAAATAAGCAACAAGCCAAAGGTGCTTACACTACCTTAATACCTATGAGCAATAAACAAAAAGGTATTTACTATGTAACTATTAAAATTGATGGTAAAGAAATAATGGTAAAGAAGATTTTGAAGAAGTAAGTTTTTATACAACATTGTTAAAGCCATCTACATTTTTGTAGATGGCTTTTTAATTTTCACAAATATTTAGCTTAGTTTTTCTAGTCATCTACGTTATAAAAAATGAATTTTATAAAAACTGCACAATTATTGCACAGGTTAAACAAATTATTATCTATGCTAAATTTCCTTAAAAACAAAAGCACAAAATTTTTATTCTTTGCTTTATTTATTATGCTAGGGTTTAGTGTAACAGCCCAAACAGCACAAAAGAAAGAAAAGATTATTGCTGATGCTGCTGATGCAAAAACTGCATTTATTGAAAAAGATGGTTTGCTTAAAAATTTATTTGAAACTGCTTATGCTTATGTAATATTTCCTAATGTGGGTAAAGGTGGTATGGGCATTGGTGCTGCTGCTGGTAATGGTGTGGTATATGAGCAAGGTAAATTAATAGGCATGGCTAAACTTAAACAACTTACTGTGGGTTTACAATTGGGTGGACAAGCATACAGTGAAGTCATTTTTTTTGAAAGTGAAGATGAGTTAAATAGATTTAAAGAAAACCGTTTTGAATTTTCAGCACAAGCCTCAGCAGTAGCAGTTACAGAAGGAACAAGTGCTAATGTAAAGTATAAGGATGGTGTAATGATATTTACACAACAAAAGGGCGGCTTAATGTATGAAGCTAGTATTGGTGGGCAAAAGTTTAAGTTTAATGAGTTGGAATAAATGTCAGGCCACTAATTAAGAAATTATAAATGAAATAGGATGTAATAGTGGCCAGACATTTAAGCATTCCATCACAGATTAAAGGATTATCTGTGTGCATAATCTGAGTCAATCTGTGGTTAAACTCTTACTATTTTTTCTTAAACACCGCCACAAACATACTATCCGCCTGCTTATCGTAGCCTTTTAGCACATTCATTTGTATTAGTTTTAGCTTACACTTCTTTTCAATAAATTTTACTTGCTCTTCGTTTTCTGCCTTAAAAACAGAGCAGGTAATGTAAAAAAAATGTCCACCATCTTTTAATTGAGGCATGGCATTGGTAATTATTTTTTGTTGTAAGGCTGTGTAATGTTTTATTTTTTTTGGTTCAAAAAAATAAAGCTGCTCTGGCGTACGCCCCCATGTACCACTACCGCTGCAAGGTGCATCGCAAATGATAGTACTGTATTGTATTTGGGGTAATGGGCTTTTATTTTTTTCTAAATCGCAAACAAAATAGTTGTATTGAGCTATGCCTGCTTTTTTAAATCGCTGGTGTAGGTTATTTAAAATACTAAGCCTAACATCGCTTACAGTAATCTGCGATTTTAGTTTCATTATATCATAATACAGAATAGATTTGCCGCCACTAGCAGCACAGCAATCCCATACATCTATATTTGGCGATTTAAAAAACTCCCTATTTTCTTTTATATAATTTAAAGTTTGTTGAGAGCTATAATCTTGTACTATTACTTCCTCTCCTACTTTAAGCACTTCTTCTACCTTAGTGCCATTTTCAAACGAAAGGCATTCCAAATCTTCCCACTTGTATGGAATTTTAGAAGCATTTAATCTCTCCAACATTTGCCAACGCAAAAATTGTTCCCTAAAACGTAAAAACAACTTAGGCTGCATAAAGTAAGACTGGCAAAGGGTTGTATGCTCAATGCCCTCACTAAGTTCATCTACAAATGGAAAAATTAGTTTTACATCAATTTGCAAATGAGTTAATTTTTCTTGTAATGTTTTTTTTGCAAGACTAAGCCAATCATCTTTTAACAACAGTAAAAAATCTTTTTCGTAATTACCTATTAAAAATGTGGAGAGAAATATTTTTTCTTCAATAGGCATATCGGTATAGGCTTTACCTAACCTAAAAAAATTGTAACAAAGTGCTGTTATGTATTTTCTATCTTTTGAGCCAAATTTTTTATTTGCTCCGAAATACTTTTTTAAAAAATTGGCAAAGGGTTCATCGCCTTTATAAAGGTTTAAAATAGTTGCTGTAGATTTTATGTAGGATTTGTAGTGTATCATATAAAAAAGCCTTTAGAAATTACTAAAGGCTATATTAATATCAATTTTATTTTACAATTCTAATAAACTACTCACTGGATCTTTTCCAAATAGTAATAAAGCAGGGTTTTCTAGTAATTGTTTTACTCTTACCAAAAAGCCTACACTTTCTCTACCATCAATAATTCTATGATCGTAACTTAAAGCCAAATACATCATAGGTTTAATAACCACTTGCCCGTTTACAGCCATTGGTCGTTCTACTATATTGTGCATACCCAATATTGCACTTTGTGGAATATTAATAATAGGTGTACTCATCATACTACCAAAAATACCTCCATTGGTAATAGTAAATGTACCACCAGTCATTTCTTCAATAGTAAGTTTATTGTTTTTTGCTTTGGTAGCTAAATCCACTACAGCAGCTTCAATACCAGCCATATTAAGGCTTTCGGCATTGCGTATAACAGGCACTACTAAACCTTTGGGTGCACTTACTGCTATTGACACATCGCAATAATCATGGTAAATAATATTTTCCCCATCTATGTAAGCATTTACACTTGGGAACTCTTGTAGTGCATAACAACAAGCCTTAGTAAAGAAACTCATAAAACCTAAATTAACGCCATGGGCTTCTTTAAATTTATCTTTATACTGCTTACGTATTTCCATTATTGGCCCCATATCTACTTCGTTAAACGTAGTAAGCATGGCTGTTGTATTTTTTGCTTCAACCAAACGGCGGCTAATTGTTTTACGCAAATTGCTCATTTTCTCTGGTCTATCGGTACGGCTAAATAATTCTACACCTGGTTTACGGCCAGGGTTATTTAGTGCATCCAACACATCTTGCTTAACAATTTTGCCATTACTACCGCTAGGGCTTACCGCCTTTACATCTACTTTTTTATCTGCTATAATAGCTGCTGCAACAGGCGTAGCTTTTACATCTGCTTGTGGAGCTTTTGATGGCTCTGGTTTAACTTCTGGTTTTGGAGTTTCTACAGTTTTTGCAGGCTCAGCAACACCTTCTGGTTTAGCAGCATCAGTATCAATACTACAAACTATATCGCCAATTTTTAAAGTATCGCCTTCTTGTGCAATTATTTTAATAGCTCCTGCTTGCTCAGCATTAATTTCAAAAGTGGCTTTTTCGCTTTCTAGCTCTGCAATAACTTCATCTCTATTAGCATATTCACCATCTTTTTTAAGCCACTTTACTAGTGTTACTTCATTAATACTTTCGCCTACTGTTGGAACTTTTATTTCTATAGCCATTTACTGTATTTTATAAGTTGTGCAAATTTCGGTAAAAAAGGGGATTAATAAAATTGAATTTTGGGAAGGAGAGGGAACGCTGATTTTTATGATGGATATGATTTGCTATGAGTTTCTAAAAACGGTTTGCATTGCCTATAGTAAGCTAATGCGTTTGAATAGATAATTTATGTTATTTCATGGGACATCAACATTTTAGGTAATTACCTTTTACCTACGCCCCCAAATAACTCTTTAACAAACCACATTTTGAGGCACTACGCAATTTAGTGATGGCTTTATCTTTTATTTGGCGTACTCTTTCTCTTGTAAGGTTAAAGCGTTCACCAATATCTTCAAGGCTTAGGGCATGATCTACCCCTATACCAAAGAAAAATCGAATTACATCTTTTTGCCTATCGGTAAGTGTGCTAAGTGAACGGTTAATTTCTGTAGTTAATGAGGCTTTTGATAATTCATTATCTGTACCCACTGCATTAGGGTTTATCATGATATCAATAAGTGTGCTATCTTCTCCATCTGCTAAAGGCTGATCCATACTTACATGCCTTGCATTCATGCTTAATGAAGCGGTTACTTCTTCAATATCTATTTCCAACAAATTAGCTAACTCTTCGGCAGTAGGTTCTCTTTCAAACTCTTGTTCTAATTGGGTATAGGCTTTACTTATTCTGTTGGTTAAGCCTACTTTATTTAATGGCAAACGTACAATTCTAGATTGCTCTGCCAAGGCTTGTAAAATACTTTGGCGTATCCACCATACGGCATAAGATATAAATTTAAACCCTCTGGTTTCATCAAAACGTTGGGCGGCTTTTATTAAACCCAAATTGCCCTCATTAATTAAATCGGGCAGCGTTAACCCTTGGTTTTGGTATTGCTTAGATACAGACACTACAAAACGAAGGTTGGCTTTAGTTAGTCTTTCTAACGAAGCTTGGCAACCTTGTTTTATTTTAATAGCCAATTTCACCTCTTCTTCTGGTGATATTAGCTCTACCTTACCAATTTCTTGTAAATATTTTTCTAAACTTTGACTTTCTCTATTGGTAATAGACTTACTGATTTTTAGCTGACGCATACTCATAAGCCAAGATTTTTAATAGTTGTAGGTTAAAGAAAGGGGTTAATAATATGTTAAAGTTTAATTTTTAATAAACGTAATTTATGTTTTTTTTGTTATGTAGCCAAAAAAAATACTGTACCCTATTGGTTTTCAGCAAAAAAATAACAAAATAATAGCCTAAAATTAATGTTGCCGTTTAAAAAATAATGAGCCAAAAGTTTTGTAAAGTGATATTATTTACTATAATTGCAGCATATCTAAGTTATATAAATAAGAAGAATGAGTAAGAAAGTAATGTTTACGCTAGAATATCCGGTAAGAAGTTCGCCAGCTATTTTATATGAATTTTTAAGAAACCCATCTGCCATTCAAGAATGGTTTGCCGATAAGGTAGATGAAAAAGATGACACTTTTAGTTTTAGTTGGAATGGAGCTGAAGAAAAGGCAGATTTATTAGAAAGTGAAGACGATAAATTTGTACGGTTTAGATGGCATCACATGGCAAAAGATGAGTTTTTTGAGTGGCGAATTCAAAAATCAGAAGTAACTAATCAAACCATATTAGTAATTAAAGATTTTGCCGATAAAAAAGAAATTAAAGACCAAAGCCAACTTTGGGATTACCAAGTAAAAGATTTATTGCACCGAATAGGTAGCTAAAAAATGTTAAAGAGGTAGTTAATATTAACTACCTCTTTTTTTTAGTTTATATAGCCCATTTTAAAGTAGTATTTTTGGTGTACGTAAAAGTTATGTTTAAAAAACTAGATAAACTTATATTAAAATCTTTTTTAGGACCTTTTATAGTTACCTTTTTTATAGCACTGTTTGTATTGTTTTTACAAACCGCTTGGAAGTATATTGATGATTTAGTAGGCAAGGGATTAGATTTAGGTACCATTGGCTTATTTATATTTTACATGAGTGCTACCCTACTCATTTTAGCTATGCCTATAGCCATATTAATTTCAAGCATAATGACGTTTGGTAACCTAGGCGAAAGCTTTGAGTTGGTGGCCATAAAATCATCGGGTATTTCGTTGCTACGCTTTATGCGTCCGCTTTTATTTGTGGCTATTGTACTAAGTGGTATTACATTTTTATTTGCCAATTATGTAATGCCTTACGCTAATTTAAAAGCGGAAGTTTTATACAAAGATATTTTATACACTAGACCAGCCTTTGATTTAAAAGAAGGTATTTTTTATACACAAATACCTAGTTACGCCATTAAAGTAGGCAAAAAAGAAAGTGATAATAAAACCATACGTAATGTAATTATTTATGAAGATGCCAATAATTTACAAGACAACATTATTACTGCCGACAAAGGCATTATGCAAATTTCAAGCGATAAAAAATTTTTAGAATTTAATTTGCAAAATGGTTATCGCTATCAAGAAAGAGGTAATACATTGGATAGTGCTACAGAATTTATTCGATTAAAATTTGACACCTATAAAAAATTATTTGATGTAAGCATTTTACAGAAACAAAGTACCGATGATAGTTTATATCGTAAAAATTTTAGAATGTTAAGTGTAAGGCAACTTAACAAGTCAATGGATTCATTAATAAAATTAAAAGATACACTAAACGTAAAATTAAAAAGAGAACAAGCATTTTATTTTGCTTACACCAAGCCACCTGATAGTGTTTTAAAAAAAATAAATATAGCTAGCTTACCTAAAATAAAAACTGTGTACAATCTTTTGCCAGATTCGTTACGTTATAATATTAATGAAGCTGCTATTAGTAATATTACCAGTTTAAAATCATCTATTATTAACTCATTAACAGAAAAAGAAAGTAGAACAAGGGAAATACGTTTTCATAAAATTGAGTGGCACCGTAAGTTTTCTCTTTCTATGGCCTGTATTATTTTGTTTTTTATTGGTGCTCCTTTAGGCTCTATCATTCGTAAAGGTGGTATGGGTATGCCTTTGGTAGTGGCCATTATTTTCTTTTTACTATTTCATTTGTTAAATACATTTGGCGAAAAATTTGTAAAAGAAGGTTCATTAACACCCATAACGGGTATGTGGTTAGCCATAATTACTTTACTACCTGTAGGTGCCTTTTTAACTTATAAAGCCATGCATGACTCTCAGTTGTTTAGTAAAGAATTTTATACAAGAATATACAAAAAAGTAAAGCCACTTTTTAGCTTCCTTGCTAAAAAAAGGAATACATTCAATAACATTTAACTTAAATTAAAATGCTACCATCAAACAAACAAAACAGAAGAACATTTATTACCGATACGGTAAAAACTGGCATGGCCTTATCTATAGGCAGTACTATTTTAAATGCATGTAGCACAACAAAAAAAACTAGTAACGGCAATAGTGTATTTACCACAGGCTTTACGCAGAAGCCCTTGCCATATGCATTTAATGCATTAGAAAATGTAATTGATGCACAAACCATGGAAATACATTACAGCAAACATGCTGCTGCTTATACAAAAAATATGAATGACGCTATAACTGAGATTAATGGAGATGTGGCATTTAAAAGTGTTGAAGATATTTTGCCTCATATTTCAAAGTATAGCATAAAACTTCGTAATAACGCTGGCGGACATTACAATCATGAAATGTTTTGGCAATGTATGCGTCCTAAACAAGCAGATAATAAACCTAGTGGTAAACTATTAGAAAGCATAGAAAAAACATTTACCAGCTTTGCCGATTTTAAAAAGCAATTTGCCGATGCTGGTAAAAATAGGTTTGGTAGTGGCTGGGCTTGGCTGTATGCAGACAAGGATAAAAACTTAAAAATTGGTAGTACCCCCAATCAAGATAATCCTTTGATGGACATTGCTGAAATAAAAGGCACTCCGCTATTGGCCTTAGATGTTTGGGAGCATGCTTACTACTTAAAGTATCAAAATAAAAGAGCAGATTATATTGATAACTGGTGGCAAGTTGTAAATTGGGATTATGTTTCCCAAAGATTTGTAAGAATATAATTTATGTATAAAATATTTGCTACCATATATTTAGTTACTAGCATTTATTCTTTCCCCTTTGCACAACAACAAATGGGAGCATACATGGCTTATGGTGCAGAAACGAAATATTTTACAGCACAAAATTTTTCAGTTTTTCAATCCTCTAATGGTTATTTATGGATAGGTACTCAAAACGGTTTAGTACGTTTTGATGGTAAGCAGTATAAAAATTATTTTTCAGATTATTCAAATCCTAACTCTCCTTCAGACAATTCCATTGTAGATATTGTAGAAG
>JAGNRZ010000205.1 GCA_017988335.1 Ferruginibacter sp. | reverse complement strand
CTTTAAAGCCAATACCCGTCATCCTCTTTTTCCTGATATACAAAGCATTATTAAAAAATATATTGGTATCGATAAAATAATCGACCATATAGTGACTCACTTAGGTGACGTAAACGAAGTTTATTTAACAGGTGATTTTGCAAAAGGAATTAGCTCCAATAATATTATTGATTTAGAATTTGTAGGCAACGTAAATGTAGCCTATGTGGTGCATTTGGTAAGTAGAGTGGAGCCATTAATAAATAAAAAAATTCGTTATGTAGTTTATTCGAATAAAGAATTTGCTGCATTGAAAACCGATTCAAACAATAAGAAATTATTGATTTGGGCTAGATAGAATAAGAGATAGTTTTAAAAAAACTCATGTGACTGAGGAGGCGAAGCTATGCCTATAACAAAATTTTAGCTAATTTTAAAATGCTAAAAATCAATTAGTTAAAGTTTAAAAAATCACTGTGCCCTGGTACGCTATTTATACAAAATCGAGGTGTGAAAAAAAAGTACATCAATTATTAACCGAAAAAGGTATTGAAAGTTATTGTCCTACCGTAGTTGTGAAAAAGAAATGGAGTGATAGACTAAAAAAAGTAGAGCAACCCTTATTTACATCGTATGTATTTGTAAATATTGATGATGTTCAATACGAATTAGTAAGAACTACAAACCATGTTGTAAATTTTGTGTATTGGTTGGGTAAGCCAGCAAAAATTTTAAATAAAGAAATTGAAGAAATAAAAAAACTAATTCATAATGCTGATGCAGTTACTTTTGAAAACTATGTGCCCAAAGTAAATAGTAAGTTATTAATTTCAAAAGGGGCGTTCAAAGAAGTATCTGCAATAGTAAAAAAAATAGTGAATAATAAAATAGTATTGTACCTGCCAGGTTTGCAAGGCAGGTTAATTGTAAAAGTAAAAAAACCATAAAGCAAAAATGAAGAACTTTGTTTTAATAGGAGCTGGCGGTTATATAGCCCCAAGGCACATGAAAGCCATAAAAGATACTGGTAATAATTTATTAGCAGCATTAGATAAGCATGATAGCGTAGGAATATTAGATAGCTATTTTCCCAATTGTGATTTTTTTACAGAGTTTGAGCGTTTTGATAGGCATGTTGAAAAATTAAAAAGGCAAGGCACTAAAATAGATTATGTAAGTGTATGCAGCCCAAACTATTTACATGATGCACATATACGCTTTGGCTTACGTATAGGGGCAGATGTAATTTGCGAAAAACCAATAGTATTAAACCCTTGGAATATAGATGCATTATTAGATATTGAAAAAGAAACTGGGCATAATGTGTATAGTATTTTGCAATTACGCTTACACCCAGCTATTATTGACTTACGAAACAAAATTGCAAATGCACCCGCCGATAAAACATTTAAAGTAAAATTGCATTATTTTACTAGCCGTGGGCATTGGTATCACACAAGTTGGAAGGGTGATGTACACAAAAGTGGAGGCATTGCTACAAACATTGGCGTACATTTTTTTGATATGTTGCAGTGGGTATTTGGTAATGTAGAAAACAACACTGTTTCTTTACATACAGAAGATACAACATCAGGAACTTTAAAATTAGCAAAAGCACAAGTAGATTGGTATTTAAGTATTAACTACGATAATATGCCTCAAACAGCTAAAGATAGTGGTAAACGTACCTTTAGAACCTTACAAATTGATGGGGAAGAATTTGAATTTAGTGAAGGCTTTACAGAACTTCATACAAAAAGCTACGAAGAAATTTTAAATGGTAACGGGTTTCCATTAAGTGAAACAAAAACGGCAATTGAAATTGTTCATGGCATAAGAAAAGATACCAATAGTAAATAATGTGTGGCATTGCAGGCATAGTAGATAAAAATAAAGCAAACGTAAATTTGCAACGCCTGCAAAAAATGACCGATGCTATTGCCCATAGAGGACCTGATGGAGAAGGGCATTGGATTAGCAATAATGGTAATGTAGGTTTTGGACATAGGCGTTTATCTATAATTGATTTAAGTGAGGCTGGCAAACAACCCATGCATTATGCAAATAACTTAACCATTACTTACAATGGCGAAATTTATAATTACATTGAATTAAAAGAGCAGCTTCAAAAAAAAGGATATCATTTTTATACAAATAACGATACAGAGGTTTTATTAGCCATTTATCATTGTTATAAAGAAGATTGTTTGCAGTATTTAGATGGTATGTTTGCCTTTGCAATATACGATGCTGCAATAAATGAAATATTTATAGCAAGAGATAGATTTGGGGAAAAACCATTTTATTATGCTTACAAGCCTAATGATTATTTTGTTTTTGGTAGCGAAATGAAAGCACTATGGGCAGCCCAAATTTCAAAAGAGGTAAATAATACAATGCTCTATAATTATTTACAAGCAAGCTTTTTAGAAAACCCAAATGATGGGGCTGCCACTTTTTATAGCCATTGTAACAAATTGCCACACAGCCATTATATAAAAATAAATGTAGCAAGTTTACAAATTAAAATTATACAGTACTATACTTTAAATTATAGGCATATAAATATTAAAATTACAGAACAGGAAGGCACAGAGCAATTTTCATATTTACTAAACGAATCAATTAAAAAAAGATTAAGAAGTGATGTAGAAGTAGGTAGTAGCCTTAGTGGCGGTTTAGATAGCAGTATAATAGTAACTTCAATAAATGAATTAAATAAAAATAATGCTCATCATCAAAATACTTTTAGTGCAGTATTTCCTGGGTTTGAAAAAGATGAAAGAAAATATATTGATGCAGTTGTAGCTAATAAAAATATTAATGCTCATTTTGTACAACCTACAATTGAAGGTTTTGTTGATAATTTACAAAAATTATGTTGGCATCATGAGGAGCCATTTGATGGCCCAAGCATATATGCACAATATTGTGTAATGCAACTAGCCAAGCAAAATAAGGTAAAAGTATTGTTAGATGGACAAGGTGCCGATGAGATTTTAGCAGGGTATCATTATTTGTACAATTCTTTTTTTAGTACTTTAAAAAAAGAGAAAAACATAACGTATAGGCAACAACTGATGGCGTACAAAAATTTGTATGGTGTCGCAAATATCGAAAAATCAGTAAGAGAAAAAATTCAAGCACTTAATCCTTCTTTGTTAAATCAAGTAAAAAAAATACAATTAACATATCAACAAATAAGTAATCCTATCTTATCAAATGACTTCTATGCCGAAAATAAAAATATAAATTTTGATGAGAGAGAAAAAGGGGACTTAGATTTTAATACACATTTATACAAAAAAACATTTACCTACGGTTTGCAACAATTGTTGCAACATGCTGATAGAAATAGTATGGCAAATGGGGTAGAGGTAAGGCTGCCATTTTTGAATAAAGAAGTAGTAGAGTTTTTGTTTCGATTACCATCTGATTATAAAATTAATAATGGTTACACAAAGTGGATTGCCCGAAAAGCTTACGAAAAACAGTTGCCTAATACAATAGTATGGCGAAAAGATAAAATAGCCTACGAAGTGCCTCAACACCAGTGGACGACTACATCATTATACAATGATAGCGTTGCTAATGCGAAACAAAAATTAATAGACAATAAAATTATTTCAAACAAAGCTGTTGATATAAATTTTTCAAGCAAGCAAAATTGGAAAATACTTATGGCAGCTATGCTGTATTAAAATATAAACTTTACAAAATTTATTAACTAATGGATATTTTAAAATTAATCGGAAGAACTAAAGAACTGTTTGTAGATGATATATCTAAATATGAAAAAGACCTTAGTGCCATTGTGCAGCAAAGCTCTTTTTTAGTTTTAGGAGGTTCTGGGTCTATTGGCCAAGCGGTAACAAAGGAAATATTTAAACGTAATCCATTAAAGCTACATGTAGTAGATATTAGTGAAAACAACATGGTAGAGTTAGTAAGAGATATACGTAGTACTTATGGGTATATTGATGGCGATTTTAGAACATTTGCATTAGATATTGGTACAGCAGAGTATGATGCTTTTATAAAAAACGATGGTAAGTACGATTATGTATTTAATTTATCTGCATTAAAGCATGTACGTAGCGAAAAAGATCCGTTTACATTAATGAGAATGATTAATGTAAATATTTATAACACTATAAAAACAATTAACCAAGCAGTAGAATGTGGTGCAAAAAAATACTTTTGTGTATCAAGCGATAAAGCCGCTAATCCTGTAAGTATGATGGGTGCTGCTAAACGCATTATGGAAATGTTTTTAATGAGAGATAGTCAACGCATACCTATCT
>JAGNRZ010000058.1 GCA_017988335.1 Ferruginibacter sp. | reverse complement strand
CTTCTAAACTATGTAGTTTCATTTCGTTAAAAGCATATTTTATACATGCTTCAATGGCTTCTTGCATAATACCTTTACGCCAGTAATTGGGGTGTAATATGTATCCAAACTCTCCTCTGTAGTTTTCTTTTTGTAAATTAAAAATGCCAATATTACCAATCATGTAAGAAGGATTTTCTTTTAAGGTAATAGCCCAATTAATCGCATTATTATTGGCAATTAAATCTAATATCATTTCAATTAATTGTATTGCATCATCAACACTTTTTGCAATAGGACGGTTTACATATTGCATTACTTGCATATTGCTTCGTAATTCAAACATGGCTTGTGCATCTTTATCAACACTCATTTTGCGTAACACAAGCCGTTGTGTTGTTAATTCTGGGAAAGGTGAAAAATTTACATCTAACATATTGCTAAAATATGCTTTTTTTAAATTGTTATACCTTTGTATTTCTATCGGCTAGGCTATCGTTCCAATTTTATTGGGGAGGAAAGTCCGGACAGCACAGAGCAACACACCGGTTAATAGCCGGTTCCAACTTTGGTAGGAAAGAAAGTGCCACAGAAAATTACTGCCCTGTAAAAAGGGTAAAGGTGAAAATGTGAGGTAAGATCTCACAGGTAGTTGTAGTAATACAACAATCGGGTAAACCTTGTGTGCTGCAATGTCACGTATATCAACACTCCAAAGCAATTTGGTAAAGAGCGGCTCGTTCAACGTTGAAGGGTAGGCAGCAAGATAATGTTAGTAATAACATTGCCAGATAAATGATAGTCATTTCAATTTTATTGGAATTACAGAATCCGGCTTATTGGCTGATAGAATTTTTTAATGAAATGCTGTATATAGCAGCAATATTGTAGTATGAGTATTGATATACTAAAACAAAAATCCCCTCATAAATCAAGGGGATTTTTTATTCTTCTTTATATTTTATTAAGCTTTCTTCTTTTCTACTTTTACAGGCTCTGGTTCTCCTAAAGGTCTATCTTTTGCAAGATCAACCAATATTGGTGCAGCCACAAAAATGGATGAGTAAGTACCTGTAATAACACCAATTAACATGGCAAATGCAAAACCTCTTGTAACCTCACCACCAAAAATGAATAAGATTAAAAGGGTTAAGAATACGGTTAACGATGTCATAATAGTACGACTAAGTGTATCGTTAATAGCTTTGTTAATGATGGTGCCTTTATCAGCTCCTCTCATTGTTCTAGCATATTCTCTTACACGGTCAAATACAATTACAGTATCATTCATTGAGAAACCAATTACCGTTAACACCGCAGCAATAAAATGTTGATCTATTTCTAATGGGAATGGTACAATTTTTCTAAAGAATGAGAACACAGCTAATGTAACCAATACATCATGCAATAATGATACAATAGTACCAACACTATATCTCCAATCTCTAAAGCGTATAAAGATGTAAACAAATATCATTAACATTGCAAAAATAGTAGCTTTTACTGCACCTCTTTTTAAGTCATCAGAAATGGTAGGCTGTACTGTAGTTTGACGTTGTATATATTTATTTTTTACAAAATCTACATAAGTTAAGTTTGCTGGTAACACTTTCTTTAACCCTTCGTATAATTTAGTTTGTACTGCACTATCTGCATTATTTACACCTTTTAAGTAAGATGTAGTAATGTTTAAATGTTTGTCATCGCCTTCTGTTTTAACTACAGGATCTTCTCCTCCAAAAGCTATTTTTAAATCACCCTTTACTGCATCTTCATTTACTTTGTTAGGAAAGGCAACAGTATAACTTCTTCCTCCTTTAAATTCTACCCCTTCATTAAAACCATTAAATATAGCACCTACACCAGCTAATAATACCACTATAGAAATCATGTAAGCATATTTTCTATACTCAATAAATTTATAGCTAGCATGTTTAAATACTCTTTTTGAGATACCTGTAAAATAGTTGAAATGACGTTGCTTATTCATCCACAACTCAGTAATTAATCTTGATACTAAAATTCCACAGAAAAGTGAAAGAGCAATACCAATCATTTGCGTAGTGGCAAAACCAAGTACAGGTCCTAATCCAAAAAAGAATAATATAGCAGCCGTTAAAAATGTGGTAACGTGGGCATCCAATACTGGAGGTAACGAACGCTTGTAACCATCATTTACAGCTTGCTGATAAGATTTTCCTTTGGTAAGTTCTTCCTTAATTCTTTCGAAAATAATTACGTTAGTATCTACAGCCATACCAATGGTTAATACCAAACCTGCTATACCTGCAGCGGTTAAGGTAAAATCTAAAGCCATCAATACACCTACTGTAAATAATAAGTTTAATATTAATGCAATATTAGCTACCCAACCTGCAGTATTATAGTAAACAAGCATTAACGCAAAAATGATTATAAATGAAATTAAAAATGCTTTTCCACCACCTACTAAACCAGCCTTACCAATAGTAGGACCTACTACTGTTTTTGCAACAATTTTTGCAGGAGCATTTACTTTACCACTTTTTAAGGTATTGGCTAAATCTTGTGCTTGCTCTACAGTAAAACTTCCGCTAATTTCTGAGCTACCGCCTTCAATAGCACCATTTACATTTGGAGCCGAGTAAACTATGTTATCCAATGCAATGGCAATAGGACGACCTATATTTTTACCTGTTAATCTTGCCCATGTTTTTGCACCTTGTGGTGTCATGTTCATCTTAATAGCTGGTTGCCCTTTTTCATCAAAATCTTGTCTTGCTTCTTCTACGGCTTCACCTTCCAATGGAGCTTTATCGGTACCTAATTGCGTTTTAACAGCATATAATTGATAGTATCTTACTCCTTTATCACCCTTTTCTTCTGGACCAAGTAAAAACTTACAATCTGCTGGTAATGCTAAACGAACAGCATCGTTATTAATATAATCATTAAACTTTGCTAAATCGGATGCTGCCACCATACCAATAGCAGGGTTATATACTAGCTTGCCAGTCTTTGGATCTTGCTGTGGGTTAAGTGGATTAATAGTTAAGAAGAAAGGATTAGCATTTTGCTTTAGTTGATTTGAATCTAACTTAACAGAATCAGCTACACCACTTAAATATTTTTGTAAGTTAGCATCAGCAGTTTTTAAGCTGTTAGCTAATTCATCAATTCTATATACTTCCCAAAACTGTAAATGTGCACTAGCTTGTAAAAGTTTTTCAACTCTTTCTACATTATCTACTCCAGCTAATTCTACGTTAATAATCCCTTTATTTTCATCTAAATTAATTACAGGTTGTGCAACACCAAATTGGTCAATACGCTTACTTAAAATTTTGTAAGTTTCTTTAATGGCTCCACCAGCAATTTCTTTAAGTTTATCAGTTACTTGTTTATCAGTAGCACCTACTTTAATTTCTTTACCTGCACCAGCAAAAATGGTATTTAATTTGTCTTTACCATTTGCCTTTATGTATGCATCTGTAAACAAAGTAATAAAATCAGCATCGCTATTAATTTTTTGAGCATTAGCTGTATTTAAAGCCGCTACTAATTGTGGGTCTTTGCTGTTATTGCTTAATGATTTTAAAAGCTCATCTAAGGCTACATCCATAGTAACACTAAGACCACCTTGTAAATCTAAACCTAGGCTTAATTCGTTTTCTTTACATTTTTGATAGCTAGAACCCAAATACATGGTTTTATCTCTAGTGCTATCTAAAATGCGTCTTTGTCTTTCTTTTACAAGAGCATCAAAATCTTCTCCCTTAAGTTCAGGATTCGATTTTTTTATAATTTTTTCAGCTTGAGCTTTTACTTTGTTTTCATGACTTTTTACAGCCCATGTATAAGAAAGTTCCCATAATGAAACTACAATTAATACAATTGTAAAAAACCATACTAAACCTTTCAATTTCATAATTCGTTACTTTTAGTAGCTTTTAAGCTATTTTTTTCAATTTTAGAAGTGTGCAAAGATAGGGGAAAAACCGATTGAGAATTTACGCTTGTTAATTTTAGAAAATTACTCAAATTGCAGTCTAAAACAGGTAAAATGAGCCCTAATAAACAAGTAGTTATATACTTTATTATTTTTTTATATGCGTCGCTAAGCTGTAATACCCCTAAAAAGGCACAAACTATGGATAATAAACCTGCTCAAAATACAACTATACCAGAGGTGGACAATAGCAAAACAGATGTTTTTTTGGCAGATGTACTTAATAAGTACCCTCAATATTTTCAAAATATAATTCAAAATAAAAAAAACAATAATGTACAAATAATATACTCCAGTATAAATAGAGGTAAAAATGGAGTGGTTACTTTTAAAAACTACCATTACAATGTAAACGCTAACAGATATTTTTATCCAGCCTCAACCATAAAATTTCCGGTGGCTATTTTGGCATTACAGCGGTTAAACGAATTAAAACAAAAAGGTATTGATGCTAATACCACTATGCTTACCGAAACGGCTACACCCATGCAAACCGCAGTGTATAACGATGCTACTACACCCAATGGAAAACCTACCATTGCACATTACATTAAAAAAATATTAATGGTAAGTGATAATGATGCCTACAACAGATTGTACGAATTTTTAGGGCAAGAGTATATAAACAAAGAGTTACAAAAAAGAGGATATACAAATGTGCAAATTGTACACCGCTTAAGTATTGCATTACCGGAGGAAGAAAATAGAAAAACAAATCCTATTCGGTTTTTAGATAGTAACAACAATGTGCTTTATGAACAAGCTATGCAAAACAGTAAAATGGTTTATGCCAAAAGAAGTGATTCGTTAGGGAAAGGCTATATGGCTAGTAATGGCTTAATGCCTAAGCCTATGGATTTTAGCAAAAAAAATAGAATTAGTTTAGAAGAATTGCATAGTATTATGCAAAGCATCATTTTCCCTGAAAGTGTTACTGCCACTAAACGTTTTAATATTACTGAAGAAGATAGGCAGTTTCTGTTAAAATACATGAGCCAATTGCCCACAGAAAGTGCTTACCCACCATATAGCGATGAGCCACAAAACTATTGGCCTGCTTATTGCAAATTTTTATTTTTTGGTAGTGAAAAGGGGGAATGGCCACAAAATATGAGAGTATTTAATAAAGTGGGAGATGCTTACGGGCATTTGATAGATGTGGCCTATATTGTTGATTTTGAAAAAGGTGTAGAGTTTATGCTAAGTGCAGTAATTTATTGCAATAGCGATGACATTTTAAATGACGATAAATATGATTATGATAAAGTAGGTTTTCCTTTTATGAAAAATTTAGGTAAAATAATATATGAAGAAGAAATAAAGAGAAGACAAAAATCTGTGCAACCTGACTTATCTTCCTTTAAATTTGTATACTAATAAGGTTCAAAGTTGATGGTTCATGGTTCATAGTAAAGCCATGAATTTACAACTATGAACTATTAACCATGAACTATAAGCTATATGCAACTATCATCAAGACTATTACGCTTTAACGAACCAGAAACTTTAAAAATGGCCAAGCTTGGCAGAGAGCTAAGGTCACAAGGGGTAGATATTACCGATTTAAGTTTAGGAGAACCCGACTTTGATACTCCTACACATATTAAAGATGCTGCAAAAAAAGCTATTGATGATAATTATAGCCATTACACACCTGTAGCTGGTTATTTGGATGTAAGAGAAGCGGTTTGTAGAAAATTAAAAAGAGATAACAATCTTGACTATACGCCAGACCAAATTATTATTAGTACAGGAGCAAAACAAAGTATTGCTAATGCTGTGTTAAGCATTGTTGATATTGGTGATGAAGTTATTATTCCTACGCCATATTGGGTTACCTACAGCGAAATTGTAAGGCTTGGGCAAGGCGAAGTAAAATTTGTAAATACCTCTATCCAAAATGGGTATAAAATAACACCACAAGAATTAGAAGAAGCTATAACGGATAGAACCAGGCTGTTTATGTTTTCATCGCCTTGTAACCCAAGCGGAGCAGTATATACCAAAGACGAATTAAAAGCATTGGCAGAAGTATTTAAAAAATATCCCAATGTTTTTATAATGAGTGATGAAATTTATGAGTTCATCAACTTTAAAGGCAAGCATGAAAGTATTGCACAATTTGATTTTTTAAAAGATAGAGTAGTAATAATAAATGGCTTAAGTAAGGGCTATGCTATGACGGGCTGGCGTTTGGGCTATATGGCTGCACACCCAACTGTGGCTAAAGCTTGTGAAAAAATTCAAGGACAATTTACGAGTGCAGCTACTGCTGTTACACAAAGGGCTGCTATTGCTGCTTTGGATGGTGAAATGAAGCCAACTTATGGCATGATAAAGGAATTTGAAAACCGTAGAAAAAGAGTATTAGAATTAGTAAACGAATTACCTTTTGTAAAATGCAGTGAGCCAGATGGTGCTTTTTATATTTTTCCTATGGTAAGCCATTACTTTGGTAAAACAGATGGCGACGAAGTAATAGATAATGCAGATGATTTGTGTATGTATTTTTTAAACAAAGCCCATGTAAGTACTGTTACGGGCAAAGCGTTTGGTGAGCCCAATTGTATTCGTATTTCATTTGCCAATAGTATGGAAAATATTGAAAAAGGATTTGCTAAAATTAAAGGGGCGTTGGAAAAATTAAAGTAAGCTTTCTTTTTAACTCAACTATACAAAATACCCTTTCAAAGGTATTTTTTTTTATAGTTACTCTTTATACTTTTAACAAAATTATTCACATGAAAAAAACACTTGTTTTAATTGCTTTAGTTTTTTTATTGCCTACTGCAATTTGCTTTGCCCAAAAAAATAGTAAAAAAGAAATCACAAAGGTAGATGTATTTGCAGCCAAGCAAATGAATGGAGCAAATATTTCGGTTTATGGTATTTATTTAGGGATGAACAAAGCTGAGGCAAAAAAGATATTAACTAGTAATAAAAAGTTGATTGTAGAAGATGATGGATTTAATACAAAATCTAAAGATGATAATGACAACTTAGAACTACGATTGTATGTATATGATATAAACCCAACTACTGGGAAAAAAGGCAATTGCCTTTTATATGTAATTTGGGATAACGAATCTGTTGGTATAGATAGAATTACTATGTTTGAAGACTGTAAAAATTTGGTTGTAGGCAATACAAAAAAAATGTTTACAAAAGATGTTATTAATGCGTCTAGTAGTTTTTATAAAAAGTATTTAGAAAATCCTACTCAAAAAAAAGAGGGAGATTACACAAACACTTTTTTTTACAAAGAAAAGAATATTGAGATAATTGAGTATAAACGTAAGAACGATGACAATAAATACTATTTTTCTTTAACTAAAAAAGGGAAATAGGTTTTATTAAAATGTAAACCTTGCCGAAAAGCCTACACCACTGGCTTCAAAGCCTACTTTGCTAACAATATTTAGCTCTGGCTTCCAGTCTAGGCTTAGGTTTAAGGGAATGTTTGCAAATTTATAATCAAGCCCTACAATACCAGCAGCACCAATGGTATTATTGCTGTTGTTAAAACCTACATAACCGCCACCCCCAATAAACCATTGTAAATTTTCAACTGAATTTATGGGTTTATGTATTTCGTATAAAGCACAAATGGCAGTGCCATCGCCAAAACTTAAAATACCTTCAATAGCATTATTATTAGCTAAAAAATGTTTGTATGTAATGCCGCTTTTTACTGTAGGTACACTGCTGCCTAAACGAACGCCTAATGCATTTTTATAAGTAGAAGATTCTTGTGCTGTTACTGCACTTGTAAAAAATAAATTGATAAGAAGTGCAACGATAATTTTTTGCATACAATATTTTTTATAGAGTAAACCAATATTGTGCCAATGATTTGGCATGTTGTATGCAAAACGAACTTTAGTAAAATTTTGATGTTAAGGCAATGCTAAAAAATTACTCAAATAGCGCCAACTTGTTTTTAGGTCTTCTTTTATCTAACCACATAAACCCTTTTAGCTCTTTTTTATCGGCTGGTATTTGATTAATAGGGTACATAATACCATCAACATCTTTAATAAATTTCACTTTGTTTAATTCTTTATTAACAAAGAAAATATCTATTACATCGCCACTGCTACGGTTCATGCCAGTGTAAGCGCTATCATCGTCTTGTGGGTAAAATATACTTTCGGCAGGGCTGCCTTTTACTCTTACATAATCTATTTGTCCATCTTTGAAATAGGCGTTAATTGTTCTGCCACCTATTTGGTTGTACAAGGCTTTATTGGCTTCGTTAATAATAAGCCCATTGTTAAACACATACAACCGTTTGGGTTTTTGATTTTCGGTGTACATGTGTATGGTATCACCTTTTACTTGTGTTTGTGCATTCCATACTAAGGGGTTGCCAAATAACTTAAATGTACTATCGCTGGTAGAGTAGTGGAGGCTATCGCTTACAGCTTGTAAGCTATCATTAAATATTCGTACATTATGAAAGGCTAAAAAGTATCTAATAGAAGAATCTTTTGATTTGCTACCATCAATAACTTCTACTTTTTTCAACGTATCATTTTTTATAGCCATTCTTCTTTCTAAACTATCGTATTTACGTAAGCCACTAAAAATGGTATCGGCAGCTAAGTAAGTGCTATCGCCATCTCTGTAAAAAATCATTACAGGTTTACGGGTGGCTAAAAAAGCATTTTTATTTACATCTAAAAAAATGGAATTACCAATTACAGTTACTTGATTAGCACTATCTACTAATTTACCATTTCCATCAATTTGAACGGTGCCGCTTTTTTTGTCAAAAGCCATCTTATCTCCTGTAATTGAGTGTGTACTGTCTTTATACGTAGTTCTATCATAAAAAATAGCTTCACCAGTATTCAAATTATAAGTTCCACTTTTTGTATTTATTTCGGTACCATCTTTACTTTTAATGTTAGTAGGAGCTATAAAAGTAGCTATGCCAGTTTTTAAGTTATACAACAAGCTATCTGTAATAATAGTGTTGTTGTCATCTTTAAAATGTACATTTTTTTTAAAGTAAATGTCTTTACTATCTGCATAATAAATCCCTTCTTTACTGGTTAAAATTGTTTTACCATTTACCACTCTGCCACCATTTTTGTAAGTAGCTATTCCTGTACGTAAGTTATATTCTAAATCATCGGTGTAAAGCGTTCCTTTTTTATCGGTAAGGCGTACATTCTTTTTTAGGTAAGCAATTCTATCTAAGCCAATATAGCGAAGGTATTGGGCATAGGTATGAATGCTATCTGCATCGTTAATATGTATATTGCCAAATGCCTCTAAAATATTAGTACGTTGGTTATATACAGCACTATCGCAATTGGTAGTTGTTCTGCCCTCTACAATAATAACTTCGCATGCGGCAGTTTTAATAATGGTAGCACTATCTATATTTTTTTCACGAAGACTTTTGGCTTGCTTTATTAAAATTACTCTTACCGAATCGTTTGAACGTGGGGGTACAATTACTTGCTGGGCATTTGTTTTAAAAATACCTACTAAAAAGAAGAATAAAAGTTGAAAAATATATTTCAATGCAATACTGCTTTGTTTTAATACTGCAATTTGCATAATTATTTGATAAAAGAATGGTAAAGTTTTATTTTGGTTGATAGGTCATAGACAACGGTTCAAAGTGAGGAGAAAATATATACTCACCATTCACTACTGACTATTGTTTAATATAAGGTGCATTAACCGTATCTGGCAATGGTATCATTAACGCTTTCCCTTTATCTTTTTTGCCAAATACAGAGAAAGATATGTAGCGTTTAGGATTAGTTTTTAAATCATCTAACAATAAATTAAGCTTATTAGATGTTGCGGTAAGATTGTTATACAATTTAGTATCGTTCAATAACAAACCAGCCGTACCAGTATTGGTGTTTAATTTACCAATAGTATTTTTTAACTCGGTAACAGTACCATTAAGTGTGTTTAATGTTTTTTCTAAATCTAAATTGCTAAAGTTTTGTGTAGTTTTATCTAAATTACTCATTACCGATGTTAGCTTATCGTTATTACTAGCCAAATTGCCTGTAAATGAACTTACATTGTTTAACGATTTTGCTAACGCACCCGTTTGTGTATTTAGCAATGTTTGTAATGAGGCAGATGACGATGTTAAACTTGCTGTAGTTCTGTTTAAGTTAGCTAACATAGCTTGTATGTTTGCTTTAGCATTACCATCTACTATGCCATTAACGCTAACCAATACAGAGTCTAAAGCCTTTACAGCACCCTTTACTTGCCCTAATACAGGGTCAATTCTTTCTAAAGCAGCATCCATTAAGCCAGTACTAGCTTCCGTTTTTATGGTATCTATTTTTTTTAAATACACATTGTTTTCACCTAATTTTATTTCAATACTTGTTGTACTTAATGGATTAGATTTTATTAACGCTAACGAATTGGTAGGTATGTTTACATCTTTGGTAAGATTAATAGTTACCAAAATTTCCCTCATATTTTTATCGGCTTGTATATCATACACACTACCTACTTGCATACCATTTATTAATACAGGATTGCTTTTTAGTAAGCCTTGCACATTAGTATATTTGGCGTATAGTTTATGATCTTTACCAAAAAAAGTTTTGCCTTTTAAAAAACTAAAGCCAAAATATAAAAAGGCAATAGCCACTACAGTTAATACGCCAATTTTTGTTTCGTTAGATACTTTCATGTTACGTTATCTACTTTTTATTTTAATCCCAAATAGTCTTAAAGTACTCTAAGATAATGCTCTACTTTGAGTCTTTGTGCCTTAGTGGGATTTTTATCTTTTTATCTCAAATTTTACCGAAGCATTATTTTTAAAATCGCTTGATAGTTTTACTTCTTGCCGGCTTGTACCATCATTAATAATCATCAATGCAGTATTAGGAGCAATGCTTCCTAAGTTTTCGGCATACATTATTAATTCGTTTACTTTACCGTCAACTAAGTTTACAGTAAAGCTATGTGCCTTTGCAGTTAATGCTTGTTTGTTTACAATTAATGCTTTATTAAAATAAACACTCACAATATCATTATCAATTTCAGCATCATCTAAAATATCAATTTTAATAGTATTGTTTTTTACTTGCAATACTTTGTTTTCTTTAACTGGGCGGCTACTTATGGCTGCAGGGGTAGGGGTTTCATCTTTTACAACGTTACCATTAGTATTGCCTTCAATTTGTGTTCTGTATTTTTTTACTGCTTTTGCAATAGCTTCTGCAATTTCTTGCTGCCCTTCTGCACTGTTTAAATAACGTTCATCTTCTGGGTTATTAATAAAGCCTGTTTCTACTAAAATCGCTGGCATTTTTGTAGCCTGTAGCACCCATATACCTACTTGGCGTTGAAATACGCCTAATGCTTCTCTGCCAGTTTCTACAATTTCATCATTTACCATGGTGGCTAATCTATCGCTACGTTCAAAATATTTTTTTGCATAAATATTTGCCATAGTAACAAACACAGGATCTTTTGTGTTTATAGGCTTATATGCACTGTCATCACCAACATCTTCAAAATCTACGCCATCTAATATTGATTCTGTTTTTTGACCAGATTTATGCGGTGCCAATATCCATACACTAGTACCTTTTCTTGTCATTGGTATTTTAAAATGTTCATACACAGGCACTGTAACTGTGTATGGAGTGGATATTTTCTTTTTCTTTCTGCCTTTGCCTGTATAAGTTATTTTATACCTAGTTTCTTCTCTAGTACCAATTTGTCTTTTACCAGTTTTTAATGGCCCACTATCTGCATGTATGCAAATAAACAAATCACTACCACTAGCATTTGCATTAGCAATATTTGCTTTTTCTGTTGGAGATTGATAAATATCTGTAGTACGGGTAGGCACAATATTTAAATCGGGGAACTGTTTTTTTAATTCAGTCACCAATTTTAAAGATATAGCTAGTGTAATATCTTTTTCTTTACTACGAAGAGAATTTTCGTATTGCCCAGTGGCTCCAGGGTCTCTACTGCCACCATGACCAGCATCTACCACTATGGTTTTTAATTTTTTAGGAGCTTGGGCGTAGCTGTAAGAAAATATTAACAAATGCAAAGCAGCAAAACATGTAAATGCAAGCACTTTGTTTTTAATCATATTAAAAAGGTTTTATAAAGAGGTTAGTAATTATAATATTATTCACATTTTCATTGTGTTATATTGGCTATTTTTGCCACCACAATTATGAACGTTCATTACAAAGGTAAGGCAAAATATAGTTTAGCAGGGCTACCGCTGTTACTGTTTGTAACTTTAACATTCTTTATATGTAATGTGGTTAATGCACAAAATAATCCCACACTTTCTACCGATACATTTTCAATTAAACGAATTAAAAAAGATACCGTAATTGTACCTAAGGTAGATACACTGCCATACAAAGTAGCTAAAGATAATTTAGATGCTCCAGTAAAGTATCATGCAGAGGATAGCATGGTGTTAGATGTGCCTGCAAAAAAGATTTTACTTTACGGAAAAGAAACTAAAGTAAACTATGTTGACAATGAATTAATTTCTCCTCGTATTGAGTTTGACCAACGTACTAGTTTAGTAAGTGCTTACTTAGTAAAAGATAGCAATGGAAATGTAGTGAGTATGCCAGTGTTTAACCAAGCAGAGTTTAGCTCTGTAGCCGATAGCATTCGTTTTAACATGAAAAACGGAAAAGGTATTACCAAAGGAACATACACTAAGCAAGGCGAAATGTACATATATGGCGAAAAGTTAAAGAAAGTTAGCCCCGATGTTTTTTATGCATTAAAAACAAGATTTACAACTTGTAATTTAGATACTCCTCACTTTGCTTTTGTAAGTAAAAAAGTAAAATTTATCAACAAAAAAATGGCATTTACTGGGCCAGTGCATCCTGAGTTTGAAGGTGTGCCAGTTCCTGTAGTTTTACCTTTCGGCATTTATCCACTAAGGCAGGGTAGGCATAGTGGGTTAATTGCTCCTACATTTACGGCTAATGCAGAGTTAGGCTTAGCATTAGAGGGCATTGGTTATTACAGAGTAATTAACGATAATTGGGATGTAGTAACCAGAGGTACATTATACTCTTATGGAGGGTGGACGGCCAACATTAGCCCAAGGTATTATAAACGCTATCGCTATCAAGGCAATTTAACTTTTGATATACAACATTTTAAAGATTTAGATAACGCTGGTGCAAGAGGTTTTAATTTAAGATGGACACATAGTGCAGATACTAAAAGCAGACCTGGCGTTACCTTTAGTGCTAATGTAGATGCTGGTAGTAGCCGTTTTAATCAAGCTGTGCCTAATAGTCCACAGCGTAGGTTTAATAATAATTTTGGCTCATCTATTACTTATGCTAAAGTATGGAAAGATAAGCCTTACAATTTAACTGTGGCTGCCAATCACAGACAAAATATTAATTTAAAGTTTATACAAATTAATTTACCCGATGTAGGTTTTAATGTAAACACACAATATCCTTTTAGGCGTAAAGAAAAAATTGGAGAAGATAAATGGTATGAAAATATAGGTATAGCCTTAAACACTAGTGCTAAAAGTTTATCTTCTTTTTACGATACAGCAGGTAATATAGCTAAGCAGTTTATAAATAAATTACAATGGGGTGCACAGCATACAGTACCTATTACACTTTCTTTACCAGCCATTGGTCCATTTCAATTTTCACCACAAGTTTCTTATGCCGAAAAATGGTATCAGCAGCAGCTTTTCCGTAGCTGGAATAGTACAACCAAAAAAGTAGATAGTGTTATAAATAAAGGCTTTTATACCGCTAGAGAAATGAGCTTTGGTATGGGTATGACTACTCGTATTTTTGGCATGATAGGCTTTAAAAAAGGTAGTAAAATACAGGCTATACGCCACGAAATACGCCCAAGCATAAGTGCTAATTATAAGCCAGATATGAACAGGCGTAGCTGGCAAAGAGTACAGGTAGATACAACAGGAAAAAACTTTACCGATGTTTCTATTTATGATGGAAGTATCTATCAAGGCTTTGGGCAAGGAAAATTTGGTGGGTTAAGTTTTGGAATAGATAATATAGTGCAAATGAAAGTGCGTAATAAAAAGGATACTGCTGAAGGAGGATTAAAAAAAGTAACTTTAATTGATGGGTTTAGTATAAATGGGGGGTATAATTTTTTACAAGATTCGTTTAAGCTAACAGCATTATCATTGTCATTTAGGACTAATTTATTTGATAAGATAGCTATAAATGCTTCTGCTTCAAGTATGCCGTATCAAACCAATGCCAATGGAGAGTTTATTGATAAATTAATATGGGCAAAAAAGCCATGGAGTTTGGGTACATTAACAGGTGGTAATATTTCAGTATCTAGCAGCTTTCAAGGCGGCGATAAAAAGGAACAGCCCAATGCAGCACAACAGCAGCAAATAACTAATCCAATAAGCGGTATGCCTTTAGACGAATATCAGCAAGAGGCCGCTTATCTTACCAATAACCCGGGGCAGTTTGCAAACTTTAATATTCCATGGAGTGTAAATTTTGCTTACTCTTTACAATTTAATCGTACCCGAAATACAAATTTAATAGGGTATAGAACAGATGTTACTCAAAACATAAGTGGTGGAGGTTCATTAAATCTTACTCCAAAATGGCAAATGGGTTTAAATGGTAGTTATGATATTACTACAAAAGAGTTGGGGCTGATTACAATGTATCTTACTAGAGAAATGCACTGTTGGCAAATGAGTATCAATTTATCAACCAGTAGAGGAAATAATTATTTCAATATTAGTATCAGCCCTAAATCTGGTTTACTAAGAGATTTAAAAATTAATCGTACTCGATATTTTTACGATTTGTAATTAGCTACATAAAAATTAGTCATTTCAGCATAAGCTTTTTCTTTTAATGCTTTTGCCTCAATATTTGTTGATGATATGGGAGGTAAAAAAGTCATGGTTAATTTTGTAGGTAATAGATAGAAAAATTTGTCAATAGGCATAGCTTTTTTTGTGCCTATAATAACACAAGGCATTATTTCTTTTTGGGCTTCTACAGCTAATTTAAAAGCACCATCATAAAAAGGTTTTAATGGGGTAGAAGTACGGTTTCTAGTGCCTTCTGGGTATATGCTCATGTGCATACCTTGCTGCAAAGTTTTTTTCATAGCCTCATAACTTTTAATTCGACTGCTCTCTTGTTTTCTATCAACTAATATGGCACCTCTTTTGTAAAATGCTCCAAATAAAGGCACTTTGGCAAATGAAGCTTTGGCAATAGTTTTGCTTGGTCCTGGTACGTATGGTGCAGATAATGGAACATCTAACAAAGCATTATGATTAAAAATTACCACATAGTTTTTGTTGGCTGTAAAATTTTCTTTACCATTTACTTTTACAGGACAGTCTACTAAAAAAAGCCAAACATCCATCCATACTTTCGATACTTTAATAAAATAATCTTGCCCTTTTTTATACGGCTTAAAATAATGCGATAACATAGATGCTGGGAAGATAATTAAGAAGGTAATAACAAATGTTATTAAACCCCACAGAGCCCAAATTCTAGCAAAAATTTCTTTAAATAATTTCATGTAAAAATTTATGGTGATAGTAATTTCCAATCAATAGGTTGATGCCCATCTTTTACTAACAGTTCATTTGTTTTTGAAAAGTGTTTGCAGCCAAAAAAGCCTTTATCAGCACTAAATGGCGATGGGTGAGCAGCCTTTAAAACATGGTGCTTTGTTTCATCAATTAACACTTGTTTTTCTTGTGCAAACTTTCCCCACAATAAAAAAATAACTCCTCTTTTCTCATCCGATATTTTTTTTATTACATTATCAGTAAACTCTGCCCAACCAAATTTTGCATGGCTAAATGGCTCATTTGCTCTTACCGTTAATGCTGCATTTAAAAGTAGTACACCTTGTTGAGCCCAGTTAGTTAAATTGCCATATTCTTTTGGCATTGCAATACCAATGTCGGCTTGTATTTCTTTATAAATATTAACTAACGATGGAGGAGGCTTAACACCATTTTGCACCGAAAAGCTTAAGCCATGTGCTTGCCCTGCTCCATGGTATGGGTCTTGCCCCAAAATTACCACTTTAACTTTGTTAAAAGGAGTTTGGTTAAAGGCATTAAAAATTAATGCCCCTGGTGGATAAATAATTTTATTGCTAGCTTTTTCTGTTTTTAAAAAAGTAACAATTTGCAAAAAATAAGGCTTGGTAAATTCATGCTTTAATGCCTCCTTCCAAGAG
>JAGNRZ010000057.1 GCA_017988335.1 Ferruginibacter sp. | reverse complement strand
GTACAGAAGTAATACAATACATTGCCCAAAAAACAAATGGCAAAATACCTATTATTGGTAGTGGTGGTATTTTTACTGCTGCTGATGCTAATGAAAAAATACAAGCTGGTGCATCATTAGTGCAAGTGTGGACAGGTTTTATTTATGAAGGGCCAAGTATTACTAAAAAGTTATGCAACGATTTAATTTAATTTTTAGTCATACATTTACAAAAATGATTTTTTAACCAATTTAAAAAAGTATTAACATGAGTGAAGAAATAAAAAATGTTGGTGAAGAAGCCGCTGAAGAAAGCAAAGGATTTTTCGACAAATTAAAAGACAAATTTGAAGACATTAAAGACAAGGCTGAAGATGTATGGGAAAAAGTAGAAGACAAAGCGGAAGACCTTTGGGATGCTACAAAAGAAAAAGCTGAAGACTTAAAAGACAAAGTTGTAGATAAGTTTGATGGCGATGATGATAAGAAAGAAGAGCCTAAGGCTTAATCATTTTGAAGATAATTTTAAATCCGGTTCATTTTGAATCGGATTTTTTATTTACCATAATTTATATTTGCACAAAACATACAAATGGATCAACTATTAACTTTAGATGCACTTACCAGTTTATTAGCACTTACTTTTATGGAGATATTGCTAGGTATTGACAATGTAATTTTTGTGTCCATTGTTTTGGGCAGATTAACTAATGAAGCTGACAAAAAAAAAGCGTCCTTAATATGGATGATTGTTGGCATTGCGGTTAGGTTGATTTTACTTTTTACCCTAGCCCAGTTGATTGAACGTAGTGGAGAGCTTTTTACTATTTTTAATCATGCTGTAAGCTTAAAAGATATAATCACTTTGGGTGGTGGGCTATTTTTATTAGTAAGTACCACTTTAGAAATTCATAATAAACTAGAAGGTGAAGACCCTAATGAAAAAATAAAAAATCAAAAAAGTAATACATTAAAAGCTATAATAGGGCAAATATTAATCATTGATATTGTTTTTAGTTTTGATGGAATTATTACAGCCATAGGTATGGTAAAAAACGATTTTTTTATTGTAAGAATTATTGCCGTTTTAATTGCCATGGCTTTCATGTTTATTTTTGCACCAAAAATTTCGGCATTTATACATAAGCATCCCACTTTTAAAATGTTGGCGTTATCTTTCTTAATATTAATAGCCGTATTACTTGTTGTAGAGGGTATTCATGTAGAACAAATACACATACCACACGGTTACATTTACTTTGCTATGGCATTTTCTTTTACTGTTGAATTACTCAATTTAAAACTGCGTAAAAAGCAACCGGCTGTTGAGTTAAGAGAACCACATCTTACAGAAGTAACAAAAAAGTAGATTTAGTTAGTTATTTTTGCCTAAATATTTTTTATGCAAGATTTTTTTACAGCCGACTCTTTAGTAAGTTTACTTACATTAACCATACTTGAGGTAGTGCTAGGGATAGATAATGTAATTTTTGTATCCATATTAATGGGTAGGTTAAATGATAAGCAAAAAACAAATGCTCGTAAAATTTGGATGATTGCTGGCATTGCTGTAAGAAGTTTGATGTTATTAGGTTTGGGCTGGTTAGTTGCTAATGGTAATACTGAGTTATTTAGTGTATTTGATTACGGTTTTAATTTACGTAATATTATAATGTTTGTAGGTGGTTTATTTTTATTATACAAAACAGTAAAAGAAATTCATGCAAAACTTGAAGGAGAAGATATTGATGAAGCTGGCATGAAAAATAGAAGTAGTGTAAAATTTGGTGCAGTAATGAGCCAAATTATTATTATTGATATGGTATTTTCATTTGATAGTATTATTACTGCTGTTGGCTTAGCTAATCAAGTACCTGTAATGATTGTAGCGGTAATTATTGCCATGATAATCATGTTCTTTTTTGCACAAAAAATATCTTCATTTATACATAAACATCCTACTTTAAAAATGTTGGCTTTGTCATTTTTGTTAATGGTGGGCTTTAGTTTATTCTTTGAAGGCTTGCATCCCATACATCATAAAGAAATACCAAAAGGTTATATTTATGTAAGTATGGCCTTTGCTTTTGGTGTAGAAATGATGAATATGCTAATGCGTAAAAAAACTAAGAGCAAACCTGTTGAACTTAAAGAACCAGAGTTAGAAGAAATGAATAGTGATATTAGTGACCAAGCTCATTAATCATTAGTTATTACTTCTATTTAGTTCCACCCATTCAACGCCATCCCATATTAGTGTAATGGTATCATCAAGCCCTAAGTTATAATCGGCTGTACCTTGTAACTCAAGATTTAAATCTGTATCCTCAAGCCTAAAACTATTACTTATACAATGAATTATTATCATTTGCCCAATTACTAAACCAGTGGTTAATGTTACTTTTCGGTTAGCTGGGTTAACATCATCACTATTAATTCTTAAATAAGTTCTATTACCCACAGTAATATTTGTAGTGGCCAAAGTTGCATTAAAAGTTTGCCTTTCAAAAGCTATTGCCCCATTAATTTGCAGCCTTACATCGTTACTGGTAGAGCTTAGCCCTACATTACCTGTAGTATCTATCGAAAACCTTGTTGAATCTACATTGGTATTAAACCCAGTACCGTAAAATATAGCTATATCGGTATTGCTTTGATTAATACCAAATGTCCATTTTTTATTGGGTGTAATAGCAGCGTTTCTAAAAGAAATAGCCGCTTCCCCAACTGAAGCTAATGGCGCTGTGTTTTCAATCATTATACCTCTTTCCCAAGTTCCATCCCCAGCATTGTTTGAGGCTACATGCAAAGCATATTCTGGCAAAGAAATATTAACTCCTATGTTGCCATTTTTTTGTACTACAAAGGCATTTTTTCTTGTAGCAGCATTATCTCCATTTCCAATAATGAATAATGGGGTGGTTGGAGTAATTGAAATTTGAGGAGATACAATGATATTGTTATACATCCCTAATACAGTAGAGCTATATCCATTTGCAGTTGTACTATATCCCATGGCTGTGGAATTATCCCCAGTTGCACTTGTACCATATCCCATGGCAGTGGAATTTCCCCCAGTTGCACTTGTAGTATATCCCATAGCAGTGGAATTAAACCCAGTTGCACTTGTATTATATCCCATGGCGGTGGAATAATCTCCAGTTGCCTTAGTTTCTCTTCCTATAGCAAAAGAATAATCACCTGATGCCTTAGTGTTTCTACCAAAAGCTGCTGAATATATACCTATATTGGAATCATCCCATACTGTTGTATCTCCAATTGAACCCAAAATGAAAACTTCCCTATGCACACCTCCAGCTCTAAAAGCAGCTTGTTTTGGCAACCACATCATTCTTGCACTTTGCCCAATAACAGGAGTACTACTAGCAATTATTGAACTATTAATTCTACTTCCACTAAATAAAACACCAAACTGTGCAGTATCTATAATGTGTAACCTTGCTAAAGGGTTTGTAGTACCAATACCTACTCTCCCTAAATTTTTATTATAAATATCGCTACCATTTTTTGCCCAATAGGTATCCTCTTCTGCTTGTAACCAAAGCCATTTTGTACCATCGTAATATTGAAAGCCTATGCTATCGGGTGATGTTTGATACACTAATAACCCTGCGGCTGGAGAAATAATTGCATCTTTTTGAGCTTTTGTTACCCTAGGCAAAAGCAATCCTTTATTTGTACTTTTAATATCAAGCAAAGCACTGGCATTTGCAATACTGCCATCATTATTTATGGCTACCGATTGTGCAATACATATTTGAAATTGAAACAAAAAAGCAACAAGTACATAATATTTCATAACCATATTTTATAGGTATAAAATTCAATCAGTTTTTGCTATTTTTTATCCCTAATATTTATGATTTTTTTAGTAACAAAGCCGCTCCAAGAATGAAGCGGCATATCTAAAGCAAAAAGAAACAAGTATTTAATAAAACTACCCATGGCATTTACTTCACCATCACTCAGCTGCACAACATACTTGCCCTTAGGCAATGTGGTAATAGGTAATTTTAATATAGTTTGATTGGGTATAGTTGTAGTTTGTAGTAATCTATCTTCTATATCAAAAATATTTACCAATATGATTTTTTGTTTACCAGCAAAATCAAATTGTACATAATTTGTAGCTGGGTTAGGATACACATGTAACGGCTTACCATATTTATCAAACCATACTTTATGACTGATGCATATTTTTATAATAATACGCTACTGCTTCGCCTATGGATGATACATGGAGTTTTTCGTAAATATGCTTTACATGGGTATTTACGGTGTTAAAACTAAGGAACAATTTATCTGCAATCATTTTATAACTAATGCCTTGTGCTAGTAATTCCAATACTTCTGTTTCTCTTTTACTAAGTGGATTATTAACTTTTTGCGGTTGAAAATAATCTAACACTTTTAATGCAATGCCTGGATTCATTACTGCACCACCATCATACACTTCTTGTATGGCTTGTAATATACGTTGTGGCGAATCTTTTTTTAAAATATAGCCACTAGCACCATTTCTTATGCAATCAAATATTTTATCTGTATCCTCAAATACGGTTTGCATTAATACTTTTATATGAGGGTAGTTTTTTTTAATTTTTTTTAAGCCTTCTATCCCATCTGCTATGGGCATATTAATATCCATTAATACTACATTAGGAAAATTAGTTTCCATATCGGCTTCTAGGGTAGCACAATTTACAGACTCCCCAACAAAAATCATTTCGGGACTTAGTTCCAGCAAGGCTTTCAAGCTATCACGTCTTGCATGATTATCATCGTATATAAAAACCCGTATTTGCATTTCTCAAAAATAAACTTAATACTTTAATACTGGTATCGCTAATATTAGTCATTCTTTATTTCTGTAAAAGCATAACCAAGGGAAACTTAAATTGAAACGTAACACCTCCCTTTGTATTTATTTCTACCTCACCGTCTAAGTCTTTTGTTCTACTTTTAATATTGCCTAAGCCATTACCATTATTCATTTTACTTTGATTAAGTCCTATTCCATTATCACTAATATACAAATGCCAAAAATTATTACGCACTACTACTTTTACTTCCACTTTATTTGCACCACTATATTTTGCAGCGTTGTTTAGTACCTCTTTAATAATTAACAATATATTTTTTCTTGCATTTATATTTAGTAAGCTTTTTTCCGCCAACTCATCAATAACTACTGCCAGTTCAATATGTTTATCATGTAGCAATTCTGCAGCATAGTTTTTTATTTTTGTTTCTAAAGATGTTATACTATCCCTACTTGTATTCATACTCCAAACAATATCATTCATGTTTTCCATTATTTGCAAACTTTGACGACTCATTTTTTCTACCATTTCTGTGGCTTTATTAGGGTCTGTTACAATGGTTTGGTTAGCTATAGCACCATATATTTGTAGGCTACTTAAAGAAGATCCAATTTCGTCATGCAAATCTCTTGCTAAGTTTGTACGTACTTCTATAACTGCTAAAAAAGCCTCTTTTACTTTATAACTAATGGCAAATGAGAAAATAATAATTTCTATAAATGTGCCAATATAAAACCAATGCAAATAATGTAATTTCCAAAGCATTTGATTTGGCCTAAACACACTAATTTGAACAAGAATCATAAATAATAAATAAACACCTCCTCCCCATTTAATGATATTTACAAACTTGCCTTTTACAATAGGAAACAATACAACTACAGCCCAAATACCTTGTATTAAATAAGCAAATCGCAAAATTTCTGCGATTAATATATTCCACTTTTTTAAAACTGAACTAGGAAAGAATGATATTGCAAAACAAAATATAATATAGACCAAGGTAACTTTTACAAGTACATCCCAAACCAAAAAAAGCAAGGGTTGTTTTGCTTTTACACTAACTACAACTTCATATAAAAAGTAAGCATAGCTTAATATTACTATGTAATTAATTCCTCTTGAGAAATATGCCAAATCCAAGGAAAATTTGGTAATAGACGATTGATGATAAAGGTCTATAAGTACATATAACAGTATAGATATTAGATAAAAACTATACTTTATTATTATTTTTTCTTTATGATTATAATACAATATTGTATTGTAAATACAAAGCACAATTAATGCTCCTAATAAAAGAAATGCAGGTATAATAACCGAGTATGGAATTGAATAAAACATTAGCTAAGTAAGATATTACAAAAATATCTTTTAATAGCATTAATAAACAATTATTGCTTTACCAAATAATATTGCAAAAAGTAAATTGCCCGTTTTTATCTATCATTTTAATTCTGTAATATCCATAGGATTATCTACCACAAGCTCATGTTTAAACTTGTGGTTTTTATTTCCGCTTGGCTTAATTAAACAAAGCTCTTAACTCATAATTGCTATATCATCTTTTACTTGAAAACTAGCTTTATTGTTTTACAACCTTTTGCACTGTATTTATTACTCCATCATCTATCTCCACAATATATGTACCTGCAGCAAATTGGTTTAAAGGCAGCGTTACCGATTGATTTGTTGATTTTTGCTGCAATAGCAACCGTCCATCAACACTTGTTAATTTTATGGTATTGCTACCCTTTAATCCGCTAATGGTAATTCTATCAGTTGTTGGATTGGGGAATACTTGAATGGAACTTGGGTTACTAGTAATTGCTAGTTTTATTATTGAACTATACTTAAACTTTCCATCAATATCTACCATTTTTAACCTATAGAAATACACATTGCTTTGCAAATTAGCATCGATATATTGATAAGCATTGTTACCTGCTGTATTGTTGGCAGTGGTAATAGCTATTTTGTTGAAAGTGATGCCATTTGTGCTACGCTCTATTTCAAAGTGACTAAAGTTGGTTTCGTTAGTAGTATACCATGTTAAGTAGGCATCTTTATTGTTTTTAATTAAACCAGTAAAAGAAAGTAAGTTAAGAGGTAACGCACCTGCCCCTTCTGCTACACTAAAAGGGCTAAAACTTGTAATACCACCCTTGATGGTTGTGTACTGTCCATTAGGCTCTAGAGTAGCTGCTACTGCATTTCCTATTGACCAATTTCCTGTGATATAATGAGCCACTGTTGATTTCGTTCTGTCGAAAGTTGACATTTCATTAGTAATGTTCCAATATGGTTTAAGTGTTACATTACTTCCTCCAGGAATTTCTTCAGTTATAAACCATGTTCTATTTACAAAATTTTCTGTTATGGCACTACCGCTTTCGCCGTTCTGCAAAACATAAGGTTTAACATTTACTCTAAATTCATCATTTTGACCTTCATTTTTTATATTAATAAAGTTGGAAGCAGAATCTATATGAACAGAAACTGGAAACAAATTTTCAATGTTGGTATTATTAATAATTAACTTTCCAGTTCCATTAGTAGCTACAAAATGTGTTGCATCGTAACCTGTAATATTTCCATTTATGGTTAAATTAAAATCATTAAGCTCTAACTTTCCTCCTAACCAGCAAGGGAAAAATACATGTGGTGTTGCTAAATTAAAATTGTCATTGATTATAATATTTTTCTCTAACCGATACACATTTGATACTGGCACTACTTTTATTAAGAAAGAATCTACCCTAACAGTATCATAAGCATCAATGAGAATTGCTTTATACCAACCACTATCAGCTACGGTTGCATTTGAAATAGCATAAGTAAGCCCAGTTTGAGAAGTAAGTTGATTATTTACATACCACTTAACTTCAAATGGCTGCCCTTCAGATTGTGGCGTTAAGGTTACACTATACGAATTTCCAGTACATATTACAGTGTCCTTTGGCCTTGGTGCTTTTAATAATTGACCAGCATTAAAAATCAGGGTATCAGCATTGTTCATTATGTTGCTTTCCTCTGGGTTGGCATTTATTATTGTTGCTATAATTTTTCCAGCCGTATCAGCAACTGTCCAATTCGTTGTTACTGCAATTTTTTCTTGTGATTCCAGTTGAACAGGTACTATGTTAATTAAGCTTGTAACTCCATTAGGCTTAATAAACGTAAATTTCACTTTGGCATTACAAGTAATGGCTCCAATGTTTTTTACAGTATCGGTTATTTGTACAATATCGCCTTTTCTAATAGAAGGTTGTACAATGTAAAGGGAATCAAGGAATGTAAAATCGGGATAAGAACCAATTCTTATTTGCCTAGTTGCTACATTATTGGATTCACTTTCTTCTAACACTAAATTTCCTTCATCAACAATGGCTGTAATATTATGCGGCCCCAATTGCGACGATGAATAAGGTAAAGTACAAGCTACAGTTGTATCGGCATTTGGTTGCAAGCTATTTATTGCTACTACATCACCATGCACTATGTTGTTAATTAAGAATTTTATTGTACCTGCTGGAGCTACTATTGTACCAATATTTTTTATTGTAGTTACAATGGTTATTTGCTCACCAGGCTCGGGGTTAACATTGCTAGGCGATATATATGTTGGTATAATTACCCAATCTGGTTTTGGTGGCAATACAATTAATTTTATACTTCCTGAATTGTTGTTTTCTATAGTTTCACAATGAATACTATCAACATCTACTTTGTAAACAATATAATCAACTCCTAAAGGCAAACTAACTAAAAAGGAAATATTTATATTTTTACTTTGCCCATGAGCTAGGTTTATTATAGTTGTATCTTTTACAACCACCCCCGTACTATTTATTTTGGCCAATATTCTAATATTGCCAATTACATCTTTTGAACTACTATTAGTTACAGTTAAAACTTCATTTAATATTTTCCCTTGGTCTATACGCCTTTCAGTTATTGCCGATATTTTTAAATCCTGGCCAAGTAAAAATTGACTGCTATTATTTAATTCATTAGCCTCTGTTAATACACTATCGCAGTCTGCTATTACTTTTACTATTAAAGGGCAATTAGATGTAACTAAGTAATTATTGGATAGTACAGTAATAGAATCGTTATAGTTAAGATTTGGCATGAGTATTTTAGACCCCAACGTATCACCATTTACTACAAATGCTAGTTTATAATTGCCAGATGGCAAACCCAAATTTTTTACATTGGTTGCAAAATTTATTTGTTGCCCTATTTGATAGTTTTGAGTGGAGGATGTAAAACTTTTAATTTCTAAATCAGGCCCAACTAAGTAATTGTCTAAAATTGCTATGTTATTAGTAGTATCAACATCATTAATAACATGATGTGGGTCGGCTATTATTTTTATTTTATGCATACCGTATGCAAAAGGCAAATTGGCAAAAGTATGATTAAAATAATATCCTACAAACACCTGTTCAGGTGGGTTACTACCAGGTATAGTTTGGTATCTTGCTATTAAACTTGGTATCCTTATGCTATCTATACGTACATACTGCCCACTACCAAATAAAGAATCCAACACTATTAAATCAAAATTATATAAGTTCTCATTACAACGGTTGCTGTAAAGCTCAGTTACTATATCATTACCACTTCCTCTTTGAGCAATGGTAAACATTAAATCTTTTTTTATGGTATCCACTTCAAACTGCCCTTGTACAACATATTGTTGGCTTACACCATTAGCATCAATATAACTATGTTTTACGTAATAAGTATGTAAACCAACATTTAGTTGCTTAGATGTATCTAATGACATATAATCACATTGCGATAGCGAAGCTGCTACAGTTTCTTTTATTAAAAAACCATCTATGTACACCTGTAGCCTATTGTTGGTAAGGGTAGTATTTTTATTAACAATTAAAGAATAATGAACTGACCTTATGGGGTCTGGTGTAGAACTACAATAAGCACCATAAACAGGTGGGTATTCGTAATAACTAATATCAGGTATTCCTGTGGTATAACTATGATTTAAATTATAAAGGTTTTCATATACACCAGCTGATATAGTTACACTATAAGCATGAGTGCCAAAAGGATAACCAAGCCCCCCATTATCATCGTTAAATTTGCATCTACCATTAACATCGGTAAATACATTTAATGTGTCGCCATTTTCAAATTGTATATGCAGTTGGGCATTTGCAATAGGTGTAACTTGTCCGGTATTTATCACACTAAGCATTACCCTTCCACCTAACCACATATTATACTTGCTATTACACAGGCTAACTCCATATACAGTATCTACATCGGGTTGGTAAATTAGCTCAGCATATTGCCCTACAAATAATAAGCTACTAGCATAATTATTCAGCAAATTGGTTTCACCTAAAGTACCACTGCTATCTACCCAAATTTTTACATTTACCATACCTGCATTTTGCACTATAGCCGACAATGTAATGGACTCATTAGATGCTGCCGCTATAAATGGTATGGTATCGGTTTGAAACTTTATACTATCAATATATACAGATACTGGAACATTGTAGGCATCTTGAATGGATGTATTGTATACTTTGGTTGTAAATAATACTGTATCACCTGGTATGGGGCTAGAAATAGATGCTGTTATATCATTACTAAAAGTACTAAGGTCAAATTCGTTGGTACTTACTAAGGGTCCAGCCTGATAATTTACATCTACACTGGTGGCTTCGTTTCCATTTACATCTAATGCAAAATATTGATACCCATAATGCAAACCAATGGGTAGGTTTGTCTGATACCTGAATTTTTCTCCTGCTACCCAATTAGTGCCAACTCCCACTTTGGTCATAACAAAAACACCTTCCGATGCATCTGTAAAATCACCATCGCCATTAATGTCTATCCCAACTTTTGGATAGCCAGCCATAGGTGCAAATCCAACTGTACTTTTATAAAGTATTTCATAAGTAAACATACCTGGCAAGCCTACATGTGGGTTTACTCCTACAGGCTCATTGGTTACTGGTTTTGCAAAAGTGTACTCAATTGTTGGTTTGGGCCCATTAACAAAACCTGTACCATATACTTTTACAAGCACAGGGCTATGTCCAGGTTCGTTGGGTATAATGGTAATTATTGCACTATCATTATTAACTGCTGTTGGCAAATAATTTATTAAAACTTTTTGCGGTGCTGTGCCTATTGGTAAAACTGTTGGGAAAGACTGTATGGTAAACTTTGGATTATTAGATGTAGCATTTAAAATACTAAAGAAAACATTTCCTGTATTTACTAAATCAATATTCGTTTGCTTAGTAGTACCCACATTTACTAATCCATTTTGTATTACCAAAGGCGATACCGACCAGTTTTTTTGTGGCAACACACCTACACCATTTACTACGGCAGTAAAATTTCCATTACTAGTACCAATTTGTAATGATGATATGTATTGTAAAGTAGCTGTAGGGCTAAATTTTACAAATATTTGCATAGTTGCATTGGGTAATAAGGCTTGTGGCAAAAAATTAATTACGGTAAATGGAGCATTTACAGAAGCTGAATTTATTGTTTCGGTATTTGTACCTGTATTTTTTAAAGTAAATGCATAAGTTTTATTACTATCTACTACCACATTACTAAAATTATAACTATTAGGCAAAATGGTAATATCGCTAAATGTAACATTAACATATACAGTATCAGCAACACTAATACATCCTGTGGCTGCATTAGTAACTTTTACCCAATATTTTGTAGTGCTTAGTGGTGAAACGGTAATACTTGAATTTGTTGACCCATTGTTCCATAGGTAATTTAAAGTGCCTGATGATGATGAAGTAGCCGTTAGCGTTGTACTGCTTCCTCTAGTAATGGTAACATCTAGTCCAGCGTTGGCATTGGGTATTTCATTTACTGTAATGGTAATGGTGTTGCTTTGCACTACTGCTGTAGTTTGGCAAATATTATTAGCTGTAAGTTCTACACTTACCACATCTCCATTTAACAATGTATTTGTAGTATAAGTTGTTAATGCTCCAGATTGCTTTAGCACACCATTTACTTTAAACTTATAAACTGGTGCAAGTCCTGGATTGATGGCCGAGGCTGTAAAAGTTACAGACGCTCCATTACATATAGCTGTATGATTTGCTTCTAATACAATAGAAGGGGTAAGCATAGGCGTTATATCCAACAGTAAAGTATCGCTATACGCTACCTCTCCATTAGCGTTAAAAGCCTTTCGGCGATAATACATATCTACTGCCGATGGTGGTGCTGTATAAGTTAAACCATTTGCAGTTGCAATGTCTGTGAATATTATGTTATCATCGCTTTGCTGCCATTGATAACTAATATTTAAAGATGAACCACCATAAGCTGAAGATATACTTGTAAATGGTAATGGAGTAAAACCACCACAACCAGTTTGATTTGCTGCAATTACACCAGCATTTAAATTGGCAATGGTAAAGCTAAGATTTGTATAGGCTGGTCCAGTATTTTCTTTAACTCTTATTTCTATAGAATCGGTAACGCCTAATGAGCCTAAGGTAAGGTTATTGGTGGTAGCACTCCCTAAATTATTAAATAATAACACACCGTTTTTATATACATGTGCCTCATCATCGGTACCTAAATTATTTAATACATAATTGCCAGAAGGAAACCCTTTACGTTTATACACCCAAGTAAAATTATCTGTATTTACTGGGCAACCTGTATAGCCTGAGTAGGCTGATGGCGATGTATTAGGATTCCATTCATTTGTAGAATTAAGGTTTAATGAGTTAATGGTATAATTGCCCCTAAATACATTGCCAGCACCTAGTAGTATATCGTTTCCGTTATAAGCATACACATTCCATTGGTTATTGCCAAATATGGCTGTATCACCTGTAGGTGTATTTACAGTAACAGTTAAATTAACCGTAGCACCGTTACCACAACCATTGCTAGGTGTTACTGATAATGTGTGTGTGCCTGCTGTAACCCAACTTACTTGCACATTAGTACCTGTAGTACTGCTTAAAGTTCCACCACCTGACAATGCCCATGTGTATGTAACGCCACTTTGTGGCACACTTATGTTATATGTTTTAGTTTCTGTACAGGTTGTAGCATCTCCTGTAATAGTAAAAGTTTGCTCTGGTACTCGGTTAATAATAATATCTTCATCATTAACAATACTTGTATCTAACGGGTTGCTAGCTATTACCCTTACCCGATAGTTACTACCAGCAGGTGTGTTTGCTGGTATTGTGGCCGCAATGGTTCCTGCACTGGTGGCAGTTAATGTACCAATATTGGTAGGTATGCCAAAAGCTCCGTTTGCACTGCTTAATTGTGCCGTAAATATATTGCCTGAATTATATGTAATAGTACTTGTAAAAGGTATATTCACATTTGCACCAGCACATAAAGAAGTTGGAACAACGCCTACTTCCATATTAGCAATTGGTGGTGTTGTTGTTCTAAAAGTATCTACATTAGTAATGCTCCATTTACCATTTGCATCCTTGCTTCGTATGTACAAACGGTGCAAACCTATTTGTAATGTACCTATATTAACAGACACATTTTGGTCAGCAATATTGATGGAAGCAGATACTGGTATATTTTTACCTAAGCCAAAACCTGGGTCAGTATCAATAAAGTATTCTGCCTTTACAATATTTGGTATTGAAGTAAGTCCTATTTTATAAAACGATACTGGATTTGTAACACTCCATTTACCATTTGCATCTTGACTTCGAAAATTTACTGTATGAAAACCAGCCGATACTGCACTTAAATCAACTGCAACGGCTTGGTTTGAAATATTGGTTGCTGCTGCAACAGGAATATTTGTAGCTAAGCCAAACCCAGGATCGGTATCTATAAAATACTCTGCTTTTACAATATTGGGTAATGAAGTAAGCCCAAGTTTATAAAACGACACTGGATTGGTAACACTCCATTTGCCATTAGCATCTTTACTACGAAAATTTACTGTATGAAAACCAGCCGATACTGCACTTAAATCAACTGCAACGGCTTGGTTAGAAATATTTGTTGCTGCTGTAACAGGAATATTTGTAGCCAATCCAAAACCTGGGTCTGTATCTATAAAGTATTCTGCCTTTACAATATTTGGTATTGAAGTAAGTCCTATTTTATAAAACGATACAGGATTTGTAATACTCCATTTGCCATTAGCATCTTTACTACGAAAATTTACTGTATGAAAACCTGCCGATACCGCACTTAAATCTACTGCTACAGCTTGGTTAGAAATATTTGTTGCTTCTGCAACAGGAATATTTGTAGCTAAGCCAAAACCCGGGTCAGTATCTATAAAATACTCTGCTTTTACAATATTTGGTAAAGAAGTAAGCCCAAGTTTATAAAAAGATACAGGATTAGTAATACTCCATTTGCCATTAGCATCTTGACTACGAAAATTTACTGTATGAAAACCAGCCGATACCGCACTTAAATCCACTGCTACAGCTTGGTTTGAAATATTTGTTGCTTCTGCAACAGGAATATTTGTAGCTAAGCCAAACCCTGGATCAGTATCAATAAAGTATTCTGCCTTTACAATATTTACTTGTGCAAATATTGAATTAGTACATAAAATTGCCAGCAACAGGCATAATGCTGTAATTTTTTTATAACAAAAAAAGATTTTCATACATAAATATTTTATCTAAATAACTTACATAGCACTTCATCAAATCATCAATAGCAAATCATCAATGGGCTAATAGAGTTAGTTACTTCTGGTACTAAAGATTACATTCATAGAATTACCACTAGGTGTAGCAGGTACTTGTAATTTATAAATAGAAGGAATACTTGGCTGAACAGCTAAAACAAATGGGCTTGTACCACCAAAGGCTCCTAAATCTTCTCCACTAATACCTGCTGCTATGGCTGGGCTTCCTGCTTTTAATTGATATACATTATCTATAAATCCGCCATTATTATCAACAAAAACTGTTGACATATCTACATTATTAACATTGCCATTTCCTGTTGGTAAATTTGTACCACTACTCATGTTAAAACTTACTGTGCTATTTGGAAAACTACTGGTACCTCCTTTATTAAAAATATTATTGGTTACTGTGCTATTGTTTATTGATGGTGTAAGACAATTATTATCTACTGCTACAGCATAAATAACATTTTGGCTAACAATGGCACTACTTGTGGCATCTACATTAAGTCCATTGCCAATAAGATTGTTGGAAATGATAGTGTTATTTGCTCCGCTACTGATTGATATTCTTGCTGACCAAGATTTTGATATAATACAATTATCTGCACCCGAAATATTAATGGCACCTGCAACTCCAAAACACCAATGCATAGAGGGAGCCATACCAGCTGTATTTATAATAGAAATATTAGCTACAGTTGCTCCAGAAATGGTTATTTCACCCTCGGTACGTACACTAATTAAACTACCATTAGCTCCGTCATTATTAATAGTAATGTTGCCACAAAAACTTTGTGCAGGAGATTGTTGATACCCTGGGTTGTTACTATTAAACTGCCCAATACTAAAAATGGCTAATTTTTTGGTCATGGTAAGATTGCCATAGGTTGCAATACTTGGTTCCAAGTGTATGGTATCGCCGCTAGTAGCAGCGTCGTGTGCTGCTTGCAGGGTAGTAAAGTCGGCGGTAATACCGCTATTGTTGTTTACTCGCCAAATTTTGGCTTGGGCAGTAATGGTACAAAATAATGCAAAGGCAAAAAGTGAAATTATCATTTTCATAATATTATTTTTTAATACTACAAAAATGAAAAGAATTAATTTTTATAACAATACGTAATTAGTACTAGACAAAAGATGTACTGATTTATGGTTTAAGAAATTGGGCAGGAAATATTAATCGTAGTACCATTATTATTAATTATTTCTAATTTTCCATTTACAGCTTCCACTCTTTTAGAAATATTTTTTAAACCATTACCAAAAGGATTATTATTAAGAATACCTATGCCGTTATCAACAATACAAATTTCAATATTATTATAAACAGCAATTGTTAATGTAACAGTAGTAGCACTACTATGCTTTAAAGCATTATTCATTATTTCTTTTATGGAAAGAAATAGGTTTTTTCTCCATGTGCTGTTTACAGCTACACTTTTGTCAAATTCGTTTTGTTCTATATATGTAAATTGGATTGGGCTATTTTCAAAAAAACTATAACAATGTAATTTTATATATTCAGTAAAACTTTGTAGTGTGTCGTTTTGGGTGTTCAGGCTCCAAATTACTTCATTTAATTGTTGTGCAATTTTTTGGCTTGTTTCATTTATCTTATAATAAAATTCTTGTTTCTTTGCATCGTTTAAACGAGGGTCTTGTATTATTTCTGTCATTAGCCTTAAAGAGCTTATGCTGGCTCCTATATCATCAT
>JAGNRZ010000056.1 GCA_017988335.1 Ferruginibacter sp. | reverse complement strand
TTAAATGCCGCTAACTGCCCTACACAACCTGATTTATTATGTATTGATTTAGATGGAAACGATTATCATATTTGGAATGCTATAGAAGTTATTTTGCCAAGGGTTGTTTTGGTTGAAGTACAAGTTGTAAAAGGCAATACCGAGTTTGTACCACCTTACTCCACCGAGTTTGAATTGTATGAAGACTATACACCAAAAGGAGCATCTCCATTAAGTATGGTGCAATTGGCTAATAAAAAAGGTTACCAATTAGTAGCTGTAAATAATGGCTGCTACAATTTATTTTTTGTTAGAGAGGATTATATGGAAAATTTAGTGACACTAACCATTGAAGATGCTTTGCTAAATCAATAGTTTGCTACTTTTTTCTACTCCACATGCACCTGCTTCTTCACTACAGCACCAGCGGCTACTTCGGGTATAAATTTTCTTTCTGAAACTAAAAAACCATTGCCTTGTTCACAAATATGCACTTTAAGGTTTTCTATGCTGTAAGGGCTACCATCAGGTATATCAGCTATGTTTGTAAATTTTATATCATGTCCATCAATAACAATTACACAGCCACTACCTATGGCTTCCATTTTATTTCCACCATCTGTAATTATCATGCCTGTATCTTCTCCTAAACCAATACCAATGCAAGCTGGGTTGGTAGCCACCGCCTGTGCCAATCTTCCAAAACGTCCTCTTTTTTCAAAATGGCTATCAATAATTACATCATCAACAAAAGCCAACCCTGTAGTTAATTTTACTTCTCCTTTTAAATGAGCTTTAGCAGCATTACCTTCATAAATCATGGTATTACTCATGGCCATAGCACCAGCACTTGTACCAGCAATAATAAAATGTTCATCATTTAAATAACGCTGCTCAATAGTTTTTAAAAACTTAGTACCGCCAAACGTACTGCTCAATCGCATTTGGTTACCGCCACTAAACATTACCGCATCACATTGTTCAATACGTTGTTGGTAATCTTGTTCATTAACATCTGCTCTATTGCGTATGTGCATTACACCTATGTTGGTACAACCAATTTTTCCAAAAGCATCTAAATAATTATCCCCTACTTCGTAAGGTATCATACTGGCAGTTGTTATTACTTCAATACGGCTTAGTACGCCACCTGCTTCTTCTACAATGCGGCGAAGTATTCCTAACTCAAAAAAATTGAGATTATTTCGGGTAATTTCTCCCTTTTCTAAATCTGTGCCTTTATCCTCTGCACCACCTATGGCTATTAGTTTTCCTTTAGCAAATTGCATTAAATCATTTTTGTGATTACTACAAAATTAAGGGATTGATTATTTTATAGTTATATCAATTTACTAACGAATGTTAATTAGTAAAATATTATTTTGTTTTTTGTAAAACGAAAGGATTGTGTTAATTTCCAATTTCAGCTAAAATTAACAGCAATACAACTAACTGATTTATGAAAATACTAGAAATTAAAATTTTAAGAGGCCCAAATTACTGGAGTGTTCGTCGTACTAAACTAATTCAAATGAAATTAGATTTAGAAGAGTTAGAACAACGCCCCACTAATACTATTGATGGATTTAGGCAACGATTAGAAAAAATGTTTCCTAGTATGATTGAGCATAGATGCAGCGTAGGTTCCAGAGGTGGTTTTTTTCAACGAGTAGATGAAGGCACTTGGATGGGGCATGTAATTGAGCATATTGCTTTAGAAATACAAACCCTAGCTGGTATGAATACTGGCTTTGGCCGTACCAGAGGAGCTAATGAAAAAGAAGGGGTTTACTATGTTTGTTTTACTTATTTAGAAGAAGATGCTGGTGTTTATGCAGCTAAGGCGGCAGTACGTATTGCCGAAGCTTTAATAAATAATACAGAGTATGATTTGGCCGATGACATTCAAAATTTAAGAGAAATAAGAGAAGATACTAGGCTTGGCCCAAGTACTGGCTGTATTGTAGATGAAGCCGCAAAAAGAAATATTCCATATATACGCCTAAACAAGCAAAGCCTTGTACAACTTGGGTATGGTGTTAATCAAAAAAGAATAAGAGCAACTATAGCCTCTACTACAAGTAATATTGCTGTTGATATTGCATGTGATAAAGAAGAAACTAAAATGCTACTAGAAGCAGCCGAAATTCCTGTACCCAGGGGAACAGTAATTCGTACAGAAGTTGGATTGGATGAAGCTATAACAAGGTTTGGTTACCCATTAGTTATAAAACCTATAGATGGTAATCATGGTAAAGGAAATACTACTAATATTACCGATAGAGAGCAGGCTATTAAGGCATTAGAAGCCGCAAAAAACTATGGTAATAAAGTAATTGTAGAACGATATATTACAGGGTACGATTTTAGATGTTTGGTAATTAATCACAAATTTATTTGTGCCGCTTTACGTACACCTGCTTGTGTGATTGGTGATGGTGAACACAACATTCAATGGTTACTTGATGAAACCAATAAAGACCCACGTAGAGGTTATGGACATGAAAAAGTGCTTACGCAAATTACGGTTGACCATAGCACCATGAAAATGCTTGAAGATATTGGCTATACTTTAGAAACAATACCCAAAAAAGGCGAACAAGTTTTATTAAAAACCACTGCAAACCTTAGCACTGGTGGTACTAGTACCGATGTTACAGATGAAGTACACCCAGCAAATGTTTTTATGTGTGAACGTATTAGCAAAATTATTGGCTTAGATATTTGTGGAATTGATATTATGGCAACCGACTTACGTACACCTGTAAGCGAAAACGGTGGTGCCATATTAGAAGTAAATGCAGCACCAGGTTTTAGAATGCATATTGACCCTAGCGAAGGTTTACCTCGTAATGTAGCAGAGCCTGTAATTGATATGCTTTTTCCTAAGGGTAGCGAAGGTAGAATACCTATAATTGCTGTAACAGGTACTAATGGAAAAACAACTACCACAAGGCTTACAGCCCACATTGCTAAAAATGCAGGTAAAAAAGTGGGTTACACAACAAGTGATGGTGTATATATTCAAAACCAGTTAATGATGAAGGGAGATTGTACTGGTCCAGTATCATCAACATTTGTATTAAAAGACCCAACGGTTGACTTTGCCGTTTTAGAATGTGCAAGAGGCGGTATTTTAAAAAATGGATTAGCTTTTCAAAATTGTAATGTAGCTATTGTAACTAATGTTGCTGCAGACCACATGGGGCTTGGTGGTATAAATACTATGGAGCAAATGGCTAAACTAAAAGCTGTAGTGCCTGAAACCGTTTTCCCACATGGCTATGCTATTTTAAATGCAGAAGATAATTTAGTATATGGCATGAAGGATAACCTTAAATGCAATATTGCTTTGTTTAGTATGGATGAAAACAATCCTCGACTAAAAGAACATTGCAACAAAGGGGGCTTAGCTACTGTATTTGAAAATGGGTATGTTACCATTATGAAAGGTAATTGGAAAATAAGGGTAATGCCTGTAAAAGACATTCCTTTAACGTATGAAGGAAAAGCAATGCACAACATTGCCAATTGCCTACCAGCTGTATTAGCCACTTATTTATACAGAGATATTAGTATAGAAGATATACGACAAGGTTTACAAACTTTTATGCCCGGCGAAAGCTTAACACCAGGTAGATTAAATTTTTTCCATTTTAAAAATTATAGTTTCCTAGCTGATTTTGCACACAACCCACATGGTTTGCAATTGCTTTGCGATTTTGTAAGCAAGCTAGATTATAAGCATAAAGTAGGTGTAATAAGCGGCACTGGCGATAGAAGAGATGAAGATATTAGAGCATTAGGCCAAATATCTGCAAAATATTTTGATGAAATTATAATACGTTGCGATAAAAATTTAAGAGGTAGAACCGCCGAAGAAATAATTGCTTTATTGCAAGATGGTATAAAAAGTGTAAACTCTAATGTGCCTACAAAAGTAATTGCAAATGAAAATGAGGCATTAGAATATATTTACGCCAACCCAGTGCAAGGGGCATTATACACAATAATGTGTGATGTAGTTGCTGGGGCCTTGGACAAAATAAAGCAGTTGAAGGATAGAGAAGCGGCCACTACTTAGTTAATATTAATATGTTGTAAATTGCATTAAATACAATTTTATGCCAACCATATCAAATATCAAAAAAACAAGAAAACAAAAAATATCTGGTTTGCAAATACTTGAAAAAATTTTGCTAGATAGAAAGATGTTTAAAGAGCATTTGAAAAAAGGGGGCACTTTGGAGCAATTAAAAGAAAAAGGAATAAAGTTTGCAAGCATATAAAATTTATAAACAAAAGGCATTTTATTACAGCTTTACATCAGAAGCAGGTACTAAATATCTTTGCTACTTTATCACTTACGATTATCTTTTTTTAGATTATCCTTTAATTGCACCCTATATATATTCATTTAATTTAGATGTAGAAAGCGGCTCATCTAAAGAACAACCTTTGGATGAAAGAATAGGCGTTACTGTTTCAAAAATTATCAAGCAATATCTTAACAATAACGAAAGTGCTGTTTTATACATTTGCGACAGTTCGGATTATAAAGAACATATTAGAAAAAGGAAGTTTGACAAATGGTTTAAAAAAAGCGATGATGGCACTATAATAAAAATTGATAGGAAAATTGCCATTTCAAATAACATTTTACTTAATTCATTGCTAATTCATAAAGACAATCCTTTAAAGAATAGTATAATAGAAGCTTTTATTGAGATAAATGATACTAGTAACTTTAAGTAAATCGATTAAACAATTAATTGGTTAAATAGCTTTTGTTTACAATCGTACTCTTTGTTTCACTATAGTTTAGCTCATTTGTTTGTAAAAAAAGAATTTTAAAAACCATTTGGGAGAAAAGTATTTAACCCTTATTTTTGCACTCCCAAATTTTGATTTATCAAAGTTTACGATTGGGTTATAGTGTAATGGTAGCACACCAGATTTTGATTCTGTTCGTCTAGGTTCGAATCCTAGTAACCCAACAAGAAAGCCGCTAGTTAGCGGCTTTCTTAGTATAAAACATTATCCTTTACTTCACCACCTCCTCAATAACCTTGCCCACACAGCCATTAGGCATTTGTATTTTTAAAATTGCTGCAATAGTTGGTGCAATATCTGTCATGTAGGTTTCTCTATGTATTTTGCCCGGCTTTACGCCCCAGCCATAAAAAAGGCAGGGAATATGAGCATCGTAAGGATACCAAGCTCCATGCTCAAGACCATCTTTGGTATAATCGGTGTATTGTGGTTTATAAAAATATTGCACATCGCCACTACGCCTAAAATAATAACTATTACTTAATCTTTCCTTAATTACACTAGGCAAAATAGTTTTACTAAAATCATCTTTATCAAAGGCATTCCAAACTTCGGGTATAGTTTTTAAATAGGCTACAATTTCTTTTTTTATTTCGCTTTTATTCAATCCTGCATTATCAATTACTTGATGATTAAGGTATAAATCGTATTCATATATTTTTTTTGCTATGCTATCTATACCAAACTTTTGCTTACAATGCGTATTAATATTTTTTATTACAGAATTAGAATTTAACGATCCTGCTGTAAAATATTTTTTCGACTTAAGGTATTCTCCTATTTGAGGGCTACCGTGGTCAGCACTTAAAAATAATGTGTATTGATTTCTGCCAATTTTTATATCTAAAAAGTTCAAAAAATCTTCTATATCCTTGTCTAATCTTAAATAAGCATCTTCAAGTTCTATCGAATTGGGACCAAATCTATGCCCTAAATAATCTGTACCCGAAATGCTTATACAAAGCATATCGGTATTATTGGTAGCTCCCATTTTTTCGTTATTAATAGTTTCTTTGGCAAATTGCAAAGTATAGGTATTACCAAATGGCGAAGCTCTAAATGCATCGTAATTATTACTGCCAATTATAGATTGATATTTATGTGGGAATGTACGCCCTTTATCACTTTCTAGTATTTTTTCATACGGCATATCATCTGCTGTACTTTGTTGATATTTACTTAATGGATACAATAAATTCCAATCGTTTTTTACGTACTCATCTACATATTTTTTATTGTTGAATTGAGTAACCCATGTTGGCAATTCATTCATATAATAAGTGCTAGTAATCCATTTGGCCGTTTTGTTATCAAACCAGTAGGCAGCATCTGCACTATGGCCAGCTGGCAATATTCCTCCCCTATCTTTTAATGCAATACCAATTACTTTTCCTTTAAAATTATTTGCCAATTTTAATTCATCGCCAATAGTGTTGGTAAGCATATTTCTTGGACTCATTTGCCCTTCGTAAATACTATTGCTACCTACAGGCTGTACTGTAGTATCTTTTGCACAGTACATAAATACACCAGTTTCTCTGTCAACCCAATCATTAGCAACAATGCCATGTATTGCAGGCACACTACCTGTATATATACAAGTATGCCCAGCACCAGTAACCGTTGGTATATAAGGAATCATAGTATTTTCTGCACTAAATCCTTCTTTTAATAGGCGTTTAAATCCGCCATTGCCGTAATTATAGCTGTATCTATACAAATAATCCCAACGCATTTGATCTATTACTAAACCTACTACTAATTTTGGTTTTGTGGTTTGTGCTGTTGTGGAAAAAGAAACAATGAATAAGAAAGATAAAATAACTAAATGTTTGCGGCTCATGCAGGAATATTTTTTTGCAAAAATACATGAATTACAATTGAATATGTCTACAGCAAAATGTAGGTAAAGATGATAGAAATTACTAAAGTTGAACGGAGCGTCGCCACTTCTGCCCAATCAAGGAACTACCGCTGGTAACCCCAAAAATAACCCCATCGTTACCAAATTATTACCATTTAACCACAATGTTTTACTTTTGCAGCAAATTATTACTTATTCATTATCAATTATCAATTAAACTATGGATGTTTTTGAAAAATTAGTGAAAGATGGCGGCCCAATTGGTCAGCATATGGATAGAGCTCATGGCTACTTTGCATTTCCAAAGTTGGAAGGCGAATTAGGCCCTAATATGAAGTTTAGAGGCAAAGATGTATTGGTGTGGAGTTTAAACAATTATTTGGGTTTAGTTAACCATCCAGAAGTGAGAAAAGTAGATGCTGAAGCAGCTGCTAAATATGGCATGGGTAATCCTATGGGTGCCAGAATGATGAGTGGCAATACTACAAAACATGAGGAACTTGAAAAAGTACTTAGTGAATTTGTAAAAAGAGAAGATACCATGTTATTAAACTTTGGCTACCAAGGTGTGGTAAGTTGTATTGATGCTTTGGTTAACAGAAGAGATGTAATTGTATATGATGCAGAAAGCCATGCTTGTATTGTAGATGGGATAAGGCTTCACATGGGTTATACTTATAAATTTAAGCATAACGATATTGAAGATTTTGATAAGCAAATGCAAAGAGCTACTGCTATGGCTGAAAAGCAAGGTGGTGGTATTTTAGTAATTACCGAAGGTGTTTTTGGCATGGATGGTGAGCAAGGTATTTTAAAAGAAATAGTTGCCCTAAAAAAGAAATATGAATTTAGAGTGTTTATAGATGATGCTCATGGATTTGGGTATATGGGTGCTACTGGTGCAGGTGCAGATGAAGCACAAAATTGTCAAGAAGGGATTGATTTATACTTTTCATCAATGGTAAAAAGCTTAGGTAGCTTAGGCGGATTTATTTGTGGCCCAAAAGCGGTAATTAAATATTTACGCTATAATGTACGATCGCAAATATTTGCTAAAAGTGTACCATTAGTTGTGGTAGAAGGTATGCTTAAGCGTATGGAAATGATAAAAACAATGCCAGAACTTAGAGAAAAATTGTGGGCTAATGTAAATCGCTTACAAAATGGCTTAAAGGAACGTGGCTTTGATATTGGAAGTACTAATAGCCCAGTAACACCTATTTATATGAAAGGTGATGTACCAGAAGCTACAAGTATGGTAATGGATTTAAGAGAAAATTATGGTATTTTTTGCTCAATTGTGGTGTACCCTGTTATTCCTAAAGGAGATATTATTTATCGTCTAATACCTACTGCGGCTCATACTTTTGAGCAAGTAGATGAAACTTTAGCTGCATTTGAAGCTGTTAAGAAAAAATTAGATGCTGGGTTGTATAAGGCTGAAAATATACCTGATATGGCTGAAGCAACTTTTAAATAAAAGTAAAAAGTCCCAATTATTTGGGATTTTTTTTTGACATTAATCAATTAAAGTACCACATATATAAATTAGTTTTGCCTAATAATTAAATAGAATGAAAAAAACGGCGTACCTCCTCTTATTTTGCTGCGTTATTACGTTTAGCAGTTGTTTCGAAATTATTGAACAAGTTTTTTTAAAAGCCGATGGTAGCGGCACTTTTCAATTTGTACTAAATATGAGTAAAAGCAAAACCAAGCTTAACTCTATTAGCAAAATGAAAACCATTAATGGACATGATGTTCCTAGCAAATGGGAGGTTGAAAATAAATTACAGCAAATTGAAAAGGCAATGAATAAAACTGTTGGAGTAAGTGCTGCAAAATCAACTATGGATTACGATAATTATATTGTTACTATTAACTGCAACTTTGCTAAGCTTAGTCAGTTAAATGCGGCATTAAAAAATGCTAGTAAAATAGATGGTGGCAATGTAATTGGTATTGATAAAACATATAGTTATGATGCTACTACTAAAACATTTGTAAGGCAAAATAAATTTCCGTTAAAAGAAAATTACAAAAAAGTGAGTAATGCCGATAAAGAAGTATTTGCTACGGCAGGCTATACAAGTATTTTTAAATTTGAAAATACTATTACAGAATCTAGTAATAAGGATGCTACTATATCACCAAGTAAAAAAGCCATAATGCTAAAGCAAACGGCTTTGGATGTAATTACCGAAAAAAAATCTATTGAAAACAAAATAAAACTGACTAAATAAAATATATGAAGAAGATAATAATTGCAATTACTGTAACCCTTTGCATTAATAATAGCTTTGCACAAAGCCTAATAAGCAAAGTACCCTCACAAGCATCTGTAGTAATAAAATATGCTGCAGAAAATTTTACTAAAAATATAACGCTACAAAAATTAGATAGCTATAGTTTTATTAAAAACGATTTTTTCAAAAAACTAAAAATGGATTCGTTAACATCCATAAAAAATTTAGGTATAAACTTTGAAAAAGATGCTTACCAATATTTAACACTGCAAGACACTTGCCTTTCGTTTGTAACGCTACTAAATTTAAATAATGCTAACCAGTTTTATACTGCCATAAAAGCCAATTATAACAGTACTGGTAAAGTTGAAACAAAAAATGGTTTTACATTTTACACAGCAGAAAATGACACTTACTTTGGCTGGAATAATGAAGTAGCTATTATTGTTGTTACTACCTATCAAAATAGGAAGAATTATTACGATTATCAGTATAGTAATGATAGCACCTATGCAACTACTGCTGTAGTTGAGGCTGCTCCTGCGGTTGATGTTGCTATGGCTGCTGAAGCTGTTGTAGCAGAAGTTGATGAGCCAATACAAAAGAAAAAGCCAACAACAAAAGGCAAAAAGCCTGTTGCCAAACCAAAAACTAATACAGCTAAAATACAAGCACTTAAAAAAGCTAAAAAGCTAAAAGAAGAAAGAGAATGGTTTGTAAGAGATAGTATTGAAAATGTAAAAAGAGATTTGTGGTATCAACAGCAAGATATGTTAGCTAAAAAATATCAAAAAGCTGTAGCTGAAAAAATAATGAATACTAGCTTTAATGGCACAACCAACTCTATACAAAACGATACAAAATATACCACTATTGTAGAGCCTGCTGCTCATGTAAGTGTGTGGGCAAATACAGAAACACTTACCACACAATATTATAATTATTTTATGCTAGGGAGTTATTATGGCATAGGAAGGTATTACGGCAATAGCATGCTTAAAGAAATAAATAATACAGATACTACCGACGGTTACAAAAGTGCTATAAATGTTTATTTTGAAAAAGATAAAATGCGTATGGAGCAAAAATCTTTTTCGCCAGATGCTACATTAGCTAAATTAGGTAGCGATGTTATGACTAGTAAACAAAGTAATAGTTTGATAGGTTATGTAAACCCAGATAATATTGGGCACTTAAGCATGAGCATTAATTCTGAAGCCATGGTTAACTATTACTACACAATACTAAAACAATATTTTAGCAAAAACCGCTACATGAATGAGTATAGTGATGCTGTAAATTTATATGTAGATTTTTTACAAATATTAATAGATGAAAAAGCAGTGGCAGATTTATTGCCAGGCAATTATATGTTTGTACTGCATGATATGAAAAGCCGTAAAATAACCTACACCGATTATGAATATGATAAAGAGTACAACAAAAAAGAAGTAAAGAAAACTAAAAATGAACTTAGCCCAAATTTTACATTTGTACTAGAAACACACAAAGAAAATTTTTTACAACGCATTGTTGACTTACCACTTAAATATGCAAAAAAAGAAAAGTGGAATTACACTGCTAAAAATGGCTATACGGAGTTAATGTTTAAAGAAGGCGAATTGCCTATTAGCAGCCTATATTTTATGGTAAAAGATGGTAAAGGTATTATTACTACATCAATGGAAGTAGTTGAAAATACGTTAACCAATAAAAGCTTTGTGGTTGACGAAGAAACAAAAGCATCTATATTAAACAACAACTACTCTTTAAAATTAAATACCAAAAAACTAATTGAAAAATTAGGACCAGAACTAAGTAGCAATGCCAATAAAAAAATAGCTGATTTGTTTTTACAAAATTTTGGAGATGTAAAAATGGAAAGCAAATTAAAAGACGGTATAATACAAGGCACTACCACCATGAACATAAAAGGTGATCATACCAATAGCTTTGAATTTATTTTTAACCTAATGGATGCTATTAACAACATTATGGAAAAAGAAAAACTAGAAGACGAGAAAAAGATTAATTAGATGAATAAGAAAAGAGCAGCCTTATTAATTCTAATTGCATTGCTGGCATTTGGATGGTATAAATTGTTTTACAAAACATACAGTGTAAAATATATCCCCGCCAATGTCGATGCCATAATAACTATAGATAAAAAAAGAGTAATTAATACCTTGCTATGGCAATTTATTACTACACCATCGCAATGGAAGTTTAGTAGTAGTGATTCAAAAAAAGATAGTACGATTAGTTGGAAAAAAGTAATTGAATTGCCTGACTACATTACAGCTTTTCATATCACCACTCAGCCTAATAATGCATGGCATACTTGTTTGCCAATAAAAAACCATGTAAAAATTACTTACTTTTTGCAACAGCAAGGTTTTAAAAACATTAGCGGTAACGAGTTTGTGCATGAAGGGAATAATTTATTTGCAACTATAAAAGAAGGAATGTTGGTAATTAGTAGTATTGCTACTGCTGACAAAAATTTACAAACCAGCGTAATTGAATCTTTATTTACTACAAAGAAAACAATTACAGAAGCTCAATTTAAAAAACTAACAACAGCCAAAAGTCATGTAGCTGGGTTGTTTTTACAAAATAATTTTTTACAAGAAGATGCTATAGTAAAAGCAAATTTTGATAAACAAAAAATTGAAATACTAACAACTCTCCTACCTAAACAGCAATTTATTTTCACAGAAAATAACTTCACATTTTCAAGTAGTAGTTTACTTAATTTTCAGTTTTCACAACCTAATGCAGCTACTTACAATTTACTAGATAACATTACTAAAGAAAAAATAAGCAAGGCCTTAAATTTTAATGCTGATTCTTTCTTTTTGCCCAGCAATAAAACTTACCAATTACAGGCTGATAAATTTATTAACCGAGTGGATAGTGCTATTAGCTACACTTACGATGATGAGTTTAACAAGATTGAAAAAGTAGTAGTAAATAATGTGCAAGAGCCTGTTTACAATTTTACAGTAACTGGTGATAGTGTAAACAACATTTATAATAATTGGCAAAAAAATAAATTGCTAGAGACAACACCGCAGGGTAATTTGTTTACCCCTATACCTTTTGTAAAATCGTATGCTACAGTTAGTGGCAATCAACTAATTGTACAGCCGTATAATTATAAAGCAACTTCAAGCAATGCAAATTTTAAAGGCATTGCTTATATGCAACTAAATATTGCTGATGTACCTGCAAACTTGCTAAACTACTTACCCGATGAGTTTAAAAAAGGAATTGCCAATTTGCAAAACTTAGTGATTACTGCTGAGCAAAAAGAAAAAACGGTTGAAGTAAAAGTGGTTGTTGGAAAAAAGAAGAATGATTTGCCCATAATAAAATTGTAATAATTGCCGATAAGACCGAAAGTGGTAAATATTAAATGTTTCGTCTTATCGCCTTTTCGGCTAAATATATTCTTTACAGTTATTTTGCTTTCTTATCAGATTGTTTCGCTGCTTGTCTGGAGACAAGGCAGCGGCGAAGATTTTAGCGAAGAAGAACAACGGAGAAAAAAAGACAGCGGCGAAAGCCTTGCTATTACCAAACCGAATGTTGGCTGCTGTGCTACTCAATTTTGAGGAAAGTGTCTAAGGCATTAAGAAAGTTGTCTCCTAAATCTCTGATGTCTGTCTCGTCCTCATAAGAATGATATTTAAGTTTGGTCGAACGTTTTGATTGCTTAATTGTCAAACAACCGCTACTTTTTTCTGCAAGCATTAAATAATTATCATCGTCGAGTGGAACTGACTGCCACGAACCAAGTCCACTAACACTTACTTCATTAATATTAAAACCATTTGTCTGCTCACATAATGAAATGTAGTCTAATGGAAGTTTAGTTTCACTTTGTTTAATAAATAATTTTCTCTGCTTGTCTGGCAATGGCTTCTTAATTTGTGTCAAACCATATTTTTGTTTTATATCTTGAAGTGTGCCAATAAAAATTTCATTGTCTGCATAATATTCGGTCACAATTTCAAAATCAAGTTTCTCTGTCGGGTCGTTGGTTAATTTAAACTTTTCAAATGTTTTAATCTTTGTTCCTAAAATTTTTCTTGGGCTTGGTCTAACTGTCATTCCCCAAACTCTACCTGAATATGTTTGAAAGTCTGCTTTGTATTTTGTGTCGTTATGTGAAAATGAAATTGTTGCCAATTTAAATTCGTCTTTGCGATTAAAGAGAAGTTCATTTGATAGAGGTTTTGTTTTGTCATCATAAAGTTCAAGTGTATAACTTTTAGGGAAATAAAGTCTTACACCTCGTTTTAAAAAGTCAAGTTGTTTAGCAATTAGTTGTCCACCTCTTGTGGTAGTTTATTTTGTAATTCAGTGAACAGACTTTTTTCAAACGCTTTTAAGTCGCCTTTAAAAAATTTTGGTCGCCTTGAATTTATTGAATAGAAAGCAAGTCCAACAATTGTCAGAATGATGCAGCCAATTATAATTAAGAATGTAACCATAGAGGATTGTCAAAACATAGAAGCCAACACAATATTATAAGAAACTTACAAATCGCACAAATTTATTATACAAAATAAAAATCTCCTCTATAAGTTGTAAATAATGCCCAGAAGACCGGAAGACGATAAATTCTTCTTCTTGTCGCCTTTTCGGCTAAATATATTCATTACAGTTATTGTACTTTCTAATCAGCTTGTTTCGCTGCTTGTCTGGAGACAAGGCAGCGGCGAAGATTTTAGCGAAGTAGACCAACGGAGAAAAAGAAAGAAACCTACTTTTGTAGACAGTGTTTTTTGTCTGTCGATTATTTTGTCGGAAAACATTGTGGTCCAACTGCACCACCACCATATTCTAAAATTACCTTGTTAGTATAAAAAATATAAGTACAACTGTCATTGTATTTACTTTTCAAACTATCAGGAATGGGATTGTCAAATATATTGTAATAGTATTTTCCCATTCCGCTACGTTGAAAGCCTATATTACAAGGTTGCCCGTTTTTTATAGAAATGCAATTTGCTACGTCTAACTTTTCTTTTAAAGTCTTTAATGTTTCTTTTGTCCAATTAAGTTTTGTCAAAAGAGTGTCTGTCTTTTTAGAATCTAATTTTAAATCCCAATTGCTGTCGTAGTTGCCATCGTCTATCAAATGAAAATTGAAAAACCTTTTATTTCCGTCAATTTCTATGTCCACAATTTTATTTGCAGGAACAATTTCGTTGATGTAGTTTTTTAGGTCGTCAATTTCTTTTGATTTTTGATTGTAGTTGTCAATTAAATCCTGCTTAGAATAAAATTTACCGTCGTCATAAAGACTAAAAGTCAAAATTAAATAGATAAAGTATCCGACATAAAGCAAAAATCCAACCCCAGCAATTTGTAAAATTCGTTTTAATATCTTATTCATTTCAAATTCTTAGAGTGTGTCAAATAAGGTTGCCACCAACGGGCAGGGCGTTGTGCAGGTTGGGAAATAGAATTCCGTCTGCCCATAACCGCTGCCGATTGAAAATATGTTGATGAAGTTAAGTACAAAAGCTGATAGTTATTCGTCTGCCTGAACTGAAGCTGGGATTTGCAATACTGATGTTACAATGTCCAGCCCAACTTGCATAAAACCCAATGTTGTATGTAGTTTTTTCTTCTAGTTGTCTGCATAATATGGTGATGTAAATAACCAAAAGTCAAAACTTTCTGGATAGTCAGAAAACATTCCTGCTCTCAAATCACATTCTCTCTGTCCACGAATTGGGAAACAATATTTGACCAATATTTTACTCGTTCTTTTGTCAATCAAAGTTTCGACTCTACAATACGTTTCAATTACTAGACCGTCGCTTTTAGCTTTTTTTCTTAGTCGTTTGAAAATCCGATTTGTTTTATCACTGATAACACAACCAGCACCATATCTGTATTTTCTTGGAAAGATTGTGTCAATTTTGGAATTGTCATTAAAAAGTTTAAGAGTGTCAAACAAAAAATAATAGCCACCGTACTTTTGCTTTTCTTTGTCTAAGTAAAACTCACTGTTTCCCCAATATTGAAAAGAAGTGTCACTATTTTTATATTCTTCGAAAATGCTGTACTTGTCAGTTTTGAAATTGTAACCTTCGATAATATAAATTTTGTCTGCTTTTGAATTAGAGATTTTCTCTCTCAAATAAGATGTGTCTCTTTTTTTAAAAAGTAGAGCAAAGTATTTTTCATAATTAGTCAGTTCATTTTTATGCAACTCAATTTGGGTCGAAGTAAAGTTGATGAATTTATCATAGGTCTGCCCGTAAGATTTTATTGTCAAAAGAAGTGCTATGATAAGTAGGGGTCTCATAAAATAACAGCCAACACAATATTATACGAAACTTACAAAATTCACAAATTTATAATATCAAAAAAAAATCCCCTCTATCTCTAAAGGGGATTCTTCGTTACGTTTATTTATCTATTATGGGAAAATACCTAACTCAGCATAGCTGGTAGCTACTTTATTAATAGCACTTACATAAGCCGCCGTTCTCATATCTGGTATCTCTGGGTTGCTTTTCCAAATATCCATAATTTCTCTAGTAGCAGAAATCATAGTTTCCTCCAATCCGCTATGTACAAGGTCTTGCTCTTCTGGGCCATGCATAATAAATTTACGTTCTGTATCACTTACTTTTTTGCCACTTAATTCTTCAATTTGCCCAAGTATATGACCGTTTAAATTTTCAGTAAATCTTTTTTCCATTCTACCATAACGTACATGGCTAAGGTTTTTTAACCACTCAAAATAACTTACTGTTACACCACCTGCATTTAAATACATATCTGGCACACATAAAATTCCTTTTTGTGCAAATACTTCGTCAGCCTCTGGAGTACAAGGGCCATTAGCAGCTTCGCCTACAATTTTTGCTTTTACTTGTGGTGCATTATCACCATTAATTACATTTTCTAATGCCGCAGGTATTAATATATCACATTCTAATTCCAAAGCATCAGTATTTTTTGCTAAGTTAGTAGCACCAGGAAAATTTAAAATACTACCCGTAGCTTTTCTATGTTGAAACACTTCTTCTTCATGTAATCCATCGGCACAATAAATTGCACCTTCATATTCTGCCAAGCCTACTACTTTTGCCCCAGCCTCTCTAAAAAATTTGGCACTGTGGTAACCCACATTACCTAACCCTTGTACTACAACTGTTTTATCTTTAATGCCAACAGAAAGACCCAATTTTTTCATTACATCTTCCATATTACACACCTCTCTAATTCCAAAAAACACACCTAAGCCTGTAGCTTCAGTTCTGCCACGTACACCACCTTGTGTAATAGGCTTACCCGTTACACAACCAGCAGCATCAATTTCACCTGGGCGTAAGCTAGCGTAGGTATCTACTATCCAAGCCATTTCTCTAGCACCAGTTCCATAATCAGGTGCAGGTACATCTATACC
>JAGNRZ010000055.1 GCA_017988335.1 Ferruginibacter sp. | reverse complement strand
ACGCCAAACAATGCAATAAAACCAACACCTGCACTTATACTAAATGGCATACCTCTTAATGCTAAAAAGAAAATACCGCCAATAGCAGAAAGTGGAATGGCTGTATAAATTAATAACCCATGCTTTATTGATTTAAATGCAAAAAACAATAAGACGAATATTAGCAATAAAGAAACTGGCACTGCAATCATTAATCTTTTTTTTGCTTGATTTAAATTTTCAAATGCACCACCATAAGTTACATAATACCCTGTTGGAAATTTTAATTGAGCATCTACTTTACTTTGCAATTCTTGTACAATGCTTTGCACATCTCTACCTTTTACATTAAAGCCAACAACAATTCTGCGTTTAGCATCTTCTCGTTGTATTTGGTTTGGTCCATCTTTTATTTGCACATTGGCTAATTGCGATAATGGAATTTGATTTCCATTTGGCATGGGTATTAATAAATTTTGTACATCTTCTACATTTTTACGTTCTGTGTTTGCTAATCGTACTACCAAATCAAATCGTTTTTCTTCTTCAAAGACTAAGCCTGTAGTTTGCCCTGCAAAAGCTGTATTTACTACCTTATTTATATCAGCAATTGATAAATGATATTGTGCAATTAAGGGTCTGTTATATTCAATAATAACTTGCGGCATACCAGTAATAGGTTCTACAAATAAATTTTCTGCACCTTTTACTGTAGTTATTATTTTGGCTAATTTATCAGCATTAGTAGCTAATGTATCTAAGTTTTCACCAAATATTTTACACACAACATCTTGCCTAGCACCTGTCATTAACTCATTAAAACGCATTTGCACAGGAAACTGAAACCCTGCTGTAATGCCTGGTACATCTTCTAATGCCGTACTCATTTTTGCAGATAATTCAGGAAAGGTTTTTGCAGAAGTCCATTCACTTTTATCTTTTAAAATAACCATCATGTCACTTGCTTCCATTGGCATAGGGTCAGTAGGCACTTCGCCACTTCCAATTTTGGTTACCACTTTTAATACTTCTGGAAATTTAGTTTTTAAAATATGAGCTGCTTGTTGTGTACTTTTTATAGTTGTACTAATGTTACTACCTGTTAGTACTCTAGTATCTACTGCAAAATCACCTTCTTCTAACGCTGGTATAAACTCTCCACCTAAAGAGGTAATGACAATAATTGCTGCAACAAATAAAGCAATAACACTTACTAATACTAATTTAGGGAAACGCAATACTTTAGCCAAGGAGGTTTGATATCCTTTTTCTAAGCGGTGCATTATTTTATCAGAAATATTTTTTTTGTGTTTAACTTTTTTAGATAAGAAAAAAGCACTCATCATAGGTATGTAGGTAAGCGATAAAATAAATGCACCTAACAAAGCAAAGGCAACTGTTTGAGCCATTGGTTTAAACATTTTACCTTCTATACCTTGCAATGTAAAAATGGGTAGATATACAATTAAAATAATGATTTGTCCAAACACTGCACTGTTCATCATTTTGCTGGCAGCATTAGTAACCTCACCATCCATTTGGTTAGCATTAAGGGCTACGAAAGTTTTAAACTTTTTATTGTGTGCAAGTTGGTGCATTACTGCTTCTACAATTATTACTGCACCATCTACAATTAAGCCAAAATCTAATGCCCCTAAACTCATTAAATTACCACTTACACCAAAAGCATTCATCATACAAATAGCAAACAGCATTGCCAACGGAATAACAGATGCTACTAAAAGTCCTGCTCTAAAATTGCCTAAAAAAACTACTAAAACAAATACCACAATTAAGGCCCCTTCCAATAGATTTTTTTCTACAGTTCCAATGGCATTATTAACCATTTTTGTTCTATCTAAAAAAGGTTCTATCTCTACACCCTCAGGCATTGTTTTTTGAATTTGTGCAATACGATCTTTTACATTTTTAATTACATCGCTACTGTTTGCCCCTTTAAGCATCATTACCACAGCACCACTAACTTCACCTTCATCATTAAAGCACATAGCACCATATCGAGTGGCAAAACCAATTTTAACTTCTGCTACATCTCTTATAAATAAAGGTGTTGCATTGTTTTTGGTAGAAATAGATATGTTTTCTATATCTGAAACATTGCCAATTAACCCTTCACTTCTAATGTATAAAACTGTTGCACCTTTTTCTATATAAGCACCGCCTGTGTTTTGATTATTATTTTCTATAGCTGTAAAAACATCATTAATAGTAATGCCGTAAGCATTTAGTTTATTGGGATGAATAGCAATTTCATATTGCTTCAATTTTCCACCAAAGCTGCTTACTTCTGCAACACCTTTTACACCCAATAATTGTCGTCGCACAATCCAATCTTGAATAGTTCTTAATTGTGTAGCATCAAATTTTTGTTCATATCCTTTTTTAGGTTTTACTACGTATTGGTATATTTCACCTAAGCCAGTACTTACTGGTCCCAATGCTGGTGAACCAATGCCAGCTGGTATTTGTGTTTGTACTTGTTGTAATCTTTCAGCTACTTGTTGTCTTGCCCAATACACATCAGTAGCATCGTCAAACACTATAGTAACTAATGATAGACCAAACCTTGAGAAACTTCTAATTTCTTTCATTCCCGAAATATTGCTGTTGGCTTGCTCTATTGGAAATGTTACTAAACGTTCAATATCAGTAGCACCAAATGATGGTGCAATAGTGATAACCTGTACTTGATTATTAGTAATATCCGGTACTGCATCAATTGGCAATTTTGTGGCTTGGTAAGTTCCATAGCCAATGAGGGCAACTATAAATAGCCCAATGATGAGTTTATTCCTTACGGAAAACTCAATAATTTTAGTAAGCATAAATTTATTTGTTAATCAATAATTATCTGAATAATTGTACATAGAAGCATCACAAACATTTTGTTTGCAACAATTCAATAACTAATAATTGATTAACAAGATTTTGGTGGCTGCCAAATTGAAGAAAGAAATGCAGAAGAATAGGTAAAAGAATAATCTGAAAACTGCTGTTTATTATTGTTAAAATAAATTACAGGATTATGTTTGAAATAATGTACTGGTGTGCATAAAGATGATATAGAGGACATATTGGAATTATCCATTGACTTAAAAGGTAGTTTCATATCCTTATCATAATCTGCATCTTTAGGGCTACCATCTGTATAATGAATTTCGAGGAAACCAATAAAAGATAAATCTCTATTTTCTGTTTTGTGTTCAATATAGTGTTGTACCAACATAGGTAACTTCAATAACTCACAAAATTGCGTTGCTGACAACAGGTATATAGTTAGGAAAAATATGGAGATTATTTTTTTCACTTACCACAAATATAAAAAAAATACTGAAACCAAACCGTAACTTTTATTACTTAAGAATTAAAGCGAATTGTTGAAGCTTGAAGTTAATTTAAATTTATATGTTGTTTAGAGTAAGTGCAATAAAACAAAAAGCCAACTTGCTTACGCAAATTGGCTTTTAAAGCTATGTTTAAAAACTACTTAATTAAGCAATCTCAACCTCAGCACCAGCTTCAGTTAATTTTACTTTTAAATCTTCAGCAGTTGCTTTATCAACACCTTCTTTAACTGGTTTTGGAGCTCCATCAACTAAATCCTTAGCTTCTTTTAATCCTAAACCTGTTAATTCTTTAACGATTTTTACAACCGCTAATTTGTTAGCACCACCGCTTTTCAATATTACATTGAAAGAAGTTTTTTCTTCAGCAGCGGCTGTTTCGCCACCACCTGCACTTACTACTACTGCTGCTGCAGCTGGTTCAATTCCGTAATCAGCTTTTAATACTTCAGCTAATTCTTGTACTTGTTTTACAGTTAAGCTTACTAAGCTTTCTGCTAATGCTTTTATGTCTGCCATGTTGTTTAAATTTTTTCCGCTTTCATTGTTTTTATTACTCCAGCGGATATGTTATTAAAAAAATTACCATTTTGTTAATCAGCCATATTAGCTAATTAGTACATTATTATGCTTCTACAGCTGCTTCTGGTTTGTTTTGCAAAGCACCAATAACACGTTGTATTGGAGATTGTAACAATCCAATAACTTCACCAATAAGCTCATTTTTAGTTTTGATTTGAGTAAGTGCTTTTAATTGATTATCACCTACAAAAATATCTCCATTAATAAATGCTGCTTTTAACTCTGGCTTTTCGCCTTTGCTTTCCTTTCTAAACCCTGCTAAAATTAAAGCTGGTTCTTTTGGATTTTCGCTAAATAATAAAGCAGTTACTTTATGTAAGCTATCATAAACACCTGCATATTTTTCAGCATCAATACTTTCTAATGCTTTTTTTATCAAAGTGTTTTTAGCTACTTTCATTTCTACTTGCTTATTAAAGCAATGACGACGTAGTTGGCTTATTTGTGCTACAGATAAGCTTTCTGTATCGGTAATGTAGAAGTTATTATATTGAGAGAATTTGCCTTTTAGCAAATCTATCACTTCGTTTTTTTCTTGTTTAGTCATAACAAATATTTTTTTGTTATCCTTTTGTTCCCTTCGACAAGCTCAGGGCGACAAAAGAATAATTAGTTTTGAACAGATTTTGTGTCTATCATAATACCTGGGCTCATTGTACTTGCCATACTTAAGCCTCTTAAATAAGTACCCTTAGAAGTAGCTGGTTTTAATTTAACAATAGCGTTAATTAATTCCTGGCTGTTTTCTGCAATTTTTTCTGGTGCAAAACTTATACGACCGATAGAAGCATGAATGATACCTACTTTATCAACCTTAAATGCTATTTTACCACCTTTTAAATCGGTAACAGCACCAGCAACATCATTTGTTACAGTACCCGTTTTAGGGTTAGGCATTAAGTTACGAGGGCCTAATATTTTACCTAACTTACCCATTTTAGGCATTACAGATGGTGTAGCTACAATAACATCAATATCTGTCCAACCACCTTCAATTTTTGTAATGAACTCATCTAAACCAGCATAATCAGCACCAGCTGCTTTAGCTTCTGCTTCTTTATCTGGAGTACATAATACCAATACTTTTTTAGTTTTACCAGTACCGTGTGGTAATGATACAGTACCTCTAATGGCTTGGTCTGCTTTTTTAGGATCTACACCTAATTTAATGTGTAGGTCTACAGAACTATCAAATTTTGTACAGTTAATTTCTTTTACTAGGTTGCTTGCTTCCTTAAGTGAATAAGCTTTATTAGCATCAACCTTAGTATTAGCAACTTTTCTTTTTTTAGTAATCATTGTTGTAATTTATTAAGGTTAATAATTAATTTTCCCAAGGAGCTTTACCGTCAACAGTAATACCCATACTACGGGCAGTACCTGCAACCATGCTCATTGCACTGTTTAATGAAAAGGCGTTTAAATCGGCCATTTTATCTTTAGCAATTTCTTCTACTTGTGCCCAAGTAACTTTACCTACCTTATTACGGTTAGGCTCTTTACTACCACTAGTAACTTTTGCAGCTTCCAAAATTTGTACTGGAGCTGGAGCTGTTTTTAAAATAAAATCGAAAGATTTGTCGGCGTAAACTGTAATTAATACAGGTACTACTTTGCCTTGTTTGTCTTGAGTTCTAGCATTAAACTGCTTACAGAACTCCATGATGTTGATACCTTTAGAACCTAAAGCAGGTCCAATTGGTGGAGCTGGATTGGCTTGCCCTCCTTTACATTGGAGCTTAACATAGCCAGTGATTTCTTTAGCCATTTTTTACTTTTTTTGGTGATAACGTTCCCTATTTGTAAGGAAACTTCCAATGAAATACTACTTAATTTACCGCTTCAACTAATGCTATGACGGTTAAAAAGAACTATTTTGGGCGGCAAAGGTAAGAATAATGTTGAATATTGAATACCGAATATTGAATATTTTTATATCCATTTATTAAATAAGCCAGAATCAATTACTTATGCTAGCACAATGCCTACATCTTGGCTCATAAATATCTTTTTCTCCTAGTAAAACTTGTGGACCTTCTGCTTTTTTGCGATAACTTATATTAGCAATATTGCCACATTTTACACATATAGCATGTAGTTTGGTAATATAATCAGCCTTGGCTAATAGGGCTGGCATTTGACCAAAAGGGTTACCCAAATAATCCATATCTAACCCAGCCACAATTACACGTATTCCCTTCATGGCCAATTGCTCACACACATTACCAATTTCGGCATCAAAAAATTGAGCCTCGTCAATGCCTACTACATCCACACCTTCAGTTAATAGTAAAATAGATTGTGAACTATCTACTGGCGTAGATAAAATAGCGTTGGTATCATGACTTACAATTTTTACTTCGTCGTACCTAACATCTATGGCTGGTTTAAAAATTTCTACCTTTAAATTAGCAATTTTTACTCTTTTTAATCGGCGTATCAATTCTTCGGTTTTGCCACTAAACATACTACCACAAATAACCTCTATCCAACCTCTTCTTTCGCCTTTTAAATTAGGTTCTATAAACATTTATATTATTATTTTAAATTGAGTTTGTAACTTACGTAATTATTCACCTTTTGCCCCTTGGGGCATCAAAAATATACTTTATCATGGAAAGAGTGGAAACACTCCTCAAAAAAATTAATGATTTGTTTGCCAATGGTGCATCGGCTGCCGAATTGCTGTTGGTTACACAAATGCTACAAACAGAACTATCGTCTATTCAAAACAATAGCCAAAACTTTGGCAATATAACTATTACAGGACCAAACAACACTACAATTGAGCCAATTATTGAACCCACTTTAATTACAAAAGAAGACATTAAGACAGATGAAAAAATTGTAGAGGTTTTACAAGTTGACGAGGCGGAAATTGAGGCAGAGTTAGAAGAAATAAAACGTAACGCTGAAACCATACAAAATATAAGTGTTCAACACAAACCTCACATTGTTTTTGAAGAGGAAAATAGTAACCCCATTTTAAACACTAATAACACATTCTCACAAAAAGAAATTAATGAAGTTATTGCTACCACTACACCATCTATTAACGACAAATTAAAACAATCAAAAATTGATTTAGGTGATACATTAACCGAAGCCCCGATAAGAGATTTAAAAAAAGCGATTGGCATTAACGATAGATTTTTATTTATCAATGAATTATTTAGAGGAGATGAAGCCATGTACGAACGAAGTATTAAAACAATAAATAGTTTTAGCATATTACCAGAGGCTGAATATTGGATACAGAGAGAATTAAAAACAAAAATTGGTTGGAACGATAAGTTGGAAGTTGTTCAGCAATTTGATCAATTAGTTAAAAGACGATTTTCGTAAATATAATTAATTACTTTTTCGGTAGCACCTTTGTTTTGCCGTACGTATTGCAAATTGGCATTGCTCATTTCATCATTAATAATATCGTTGCTCAAAATTTCATCGAGTTCTTTTTCAAGCGTTAATGCATTTTCAATAACCACAGCCCCACCTACTTCCACTAAATCAATAGCCTCTTTAAATTTATCGTAAACTGGGCCAAATAAAATAGGCTTACCATATACTGCAGCTTCTAATACATTATGCACTCCATCATTACCAAATCCGCCACCAATATAGCATACATCGGCATAAAAATATAAACGACTTAGCATACCAATATTATCAATAATTAAACAATTAGTGAGTGTTGACTGGTGAGTAGTAAATTGTGAATATAAAATACTGTTTACAAATCTACTTTGTACTTCTTTTATATTTTCAACATCTACTTCATGCGGTGCAATAATAAATTTTATATGAGGGTGTGCTTTTACATAGTGCACTATTTCTTCTTCATCTTCCTCCCATGTACTACCGGCAACAAATACTTGATTATCTGCACAAAATTTTTCAATAAAGGGTAAGGGTTCAAAATTATTAGCAATGGCCGCTACTCTATCGAATCTAGTATCACCTGCTACAATTACATTTTTGCTGATGCCTATTTTTGATAGTAGTTGTTTTGATGATTCATTTTGCACAAATAAAAAACTAAAATTTGTAAGCATATTTCTCCAAAAGCTACCATACCATTTAAAAAAAGGTTGGTTTTGCCTAAAAATACCCGATACTAAAAACAATGGTATTTGCCTTTGTTTTATTTGCGTAAGATAATGATACCAATATTCGTATTTAACCCAAAGCACCAAATTAGGTTGTATAAGATCCAAAAATTGAGAAGCATTTTTCTTGCTATCCATAGGCAGATAAAAAATTGCATCTGCACCTTTATAATTTTTACAAGCATTGTATCCACTTGGCGAAAAAAAAGTAAGTACAATTTTAACATCAGCATTCTTTATTTTTAATGCCTCCAATAGAGGTCTTCCTTGTTCAAATTCGCCTAAGCTGGCACAATGCATCCAAACAATATTTGCACTTTGGGTTGAAAAAGGTAGATTAAGTGGTAGTTTTCTTCCTTTTACCCAATCTTTCGCTTTATTATTCCATATAGCCACAAACCTTACCCCTAGTGTATAAGCAAAAATGAATATTTGGTAAAATAAATGGCCCAAAAAGTAAAGTTTTATGCAAAGCTAATCCCATATTGGTAAACCTGAACGCTTTGTACTAAAATCCTTTGTCATTTGTTATCTTTGCTGCCGTAAAAAGTAAATTATGAAGCCATTGCAAATGGTTGATACTAAAACACAGTATCAGAAAATAAAACAAGAAGTAGATGCCGCAGTAATTGGAGTAATGGAAAGTTCTCAATTTATTGGGGGTAAAGTAGTTACAGATTTTGCATCTAATTTAGCAAAATATAACGGCAGTAGGCATTGCATACCTTGTGCAAATGGTACTGATGCCCTGCAAATAGCTTTAATGGCATTGGATATAAAGGCTGGAGATGAGATTATCACACCATCTTTTACCTACATTGCTACAGTAGAAGTAGCTGCCCTATTAAATATAAAGCCAGTTTTTGTGGAGGTTGATAAAAAAACATTCTGCATTGACCCGGCTGTAATTGAAGCTGCTATTACACCAAAAACTAAAGCCATAGTACCTGTACATTTATATGGTCATGCTGCAGAAATGGAAACTATTATGCAAATTGCTGCCAAGCATAATTTGTATGTAATTGAAGATAATGCACAAGCTATTGGCGGTAATTACACATTTAGCGATGGCTCCGTTAAAAAAAATGGTGCTATAGGGCATATTGGTTGTACCTCATTTTACCCAAGTAAAAACTTAGGGGCCTATGGCGATGGTGGGGCTATGTTTACAGATGATGATGAGTTGGCAACAAAATTAAGAATGATTGCTAGCCATGGACAAAGCAAAAGATATTACCACGATGTAGTTGGCTGCAACAGTAGGTTAGATAGTATGCAGGCCGCTATTTTAGATATTAAACTAAAGCACTTAGATGAATATTGTGCCGCAAGGGTAAAGGCTGCAAATTTTTATGACGCTGCATTTGCAGGCAATCAAAAAATTACTACTCCATTTAGAGCGGCTAACCAAAAACATGTATTTCATCAATACACTTTAACATTAAATGATGTAAACAGAGATGAGTTAGCACAATTTTTAACTGATAATAATGTACCTAATATGATTTATTATCCAGTACCAGCACATAGGCAAAAAATGTTTGACGCCTTTGGTGGAAGCAACTATAATTTACCAATAACCGACTGGTTAACCGAAAGGGTAATTAGCTTACCCATACATACCGAATTGGATGAAGAGCAACAAACTTTAATAGTAAATAAAGTACTTGAATTTATAAATAAATAAAAATTAAAAGGTTCAGCTCCCCTTTAGGGGTTGGGGATTAAAAATGAAGATTGCTGTAGTAGGAACTGGATATGTAGGATTAGTAACAGGTACATGTTTTGCCGAAACTGGTAATAAAGTTACTTGCATAGATATTGATAAAAATAAAGTTGATAAATTATCAAGTGGGCAAATAACTATTTATGAGCCAGGGTTAGAAAAATTATTTTTACGCAATCAAAAAGAAGGTAGATTAACATTTACCACCTCATTACAAGATGGTATTGTAGATGCCCAAATTATATTTTTAGCATTGCCTACTCCACCAGGTGAAGATGGCAGTGCAGATTTAAAATACATTTTAGGCGTTGCCAATGATTTAGGTAAATTAATTAACGAAAACGACTTTAAGGTAATTATTGATAAAAGTACTGTGCCTGTTGGTACTGCCGATAAAGTTAAAGCTGCAATTTTAGCTAATGGTGCATCTGAAACTTCTTTTAGTGTAGTAAGTAACCCTGAGTTTTTGAGAGAGGGTGTAGCGGTAGATGATTTTATGAAGCCAGATAGAGTTGTAATTGGCACAAGTAGCGAAAAGGCAAAAAAAATCATGAATGATTTGTATGCTCCTTTTGTACGCCAAGGCAATCCTATTATTTTTATGGATGAAAAAAGTGCTGAGCTTACCAAATATGCTGCTAACTCTTTTTTAGCTACTAAAATTACTTTTATGAATGAAATAGCTCAGCTATGTGAGCTGTTAGGAGCCGATGTAGATATGGTTCGTAAAGGCATTGGTAGCGATGAACGTATAGGTAAACGTTTTTTATTTCCGGGTATAGGTTATGGTGGCAGTTGCTTCCCTAAAGATGTGCAAGCCTTAGCAAAATCATCAAGTGAGGTGAACTATGATTTTAAAATATTGGATGCCGTAATGGATGTAAATGAAAAACAAAAGTTGCATCTGTTACCTAAAATACAAAAATATTTTAACGGCAATTTAAGCGGTAAACATTTTGCGTTATGGGGTTTAGCATTTAAGCCCAATACTGATGACATAAGAGAGGCTCCAGCCTTAAGTATAATTGATGAATTAGTAAATACAGGGGCTACCATTACTGCCTACGACCCAGAGGCAATGCCAAATGTAAAATTAGCTGAACAAGGTAAAAAAATAACATTTGCAAATAATCAATACGAAGCGTTGCAAAATGCCGATGCTTTAATTATAGCAACAGAATGGAGTGAATTTAGAACGCCAGATTTTGATAAAATAAATTCAACATTAAAAAATAAAGCAATTTTTGATGGTAGAAATTTATTTGATTTAAATTATATGCAAGAATTAGGGTATCATTACGAAAGTGTGGGAAGAAAAGTTATAGAAAGTAAATAAAGTATAAAAAGTAAATAGTAAAATAAACGTAGTGTCAAAAAAAGTATTAATAACAGGTGCAGCAGGTTTTTTAGGGAGCCATCTTTGCGATAGATTTATTGCAGAAGGTTATAATGTAATAGGCATGGACAACCTAATTACAGGCGACATGAAAAATATTGAGCATTTAATGCCATTACCCAATTTTTCTTTTTACCATCATGATGTATCAAAATATATTCACATTCCTGGAGAGTTAGATTATATTTTGCATTTTGCTTCACCTGCTAGCCCTATCGATTATTTAAAAATTCCTATTCAAACTTTAAAAGTAGGTTCGTTAGGTACTCATAATTGTTTGGGTTTAGCCCTTGCAAAAAAAGCTAGAATATTAGTAGCCAGTACAAGTGAAGTATATGGTGATCCACTGGTTCATCCTCAAAACGAAGAATATTGGGGTAATGTAAACCCTGTAGGACCAAGAGGTGTGTATGATGAAGCCAAACGTTTTCAAGAAGCTATTACAATGGCTTATCATACTTTTCATAATGTAGAAACTAGGATAGTACGAATATTTAATACTTATGGTCCACGTATGCGATTAAATGATGGCAGAGCCTTACCAGCATTTATTGGCCAAGCTTTACGTGGGGAGGATTTAACTGTATTTGGCGATGGTAGCCAAACCCGTAGTTTTTGTTATGTAGACGATTTGGTAGAAGGTATTTACAGATTATTAATGAGTGATTATGCACAACCTGTAAATGTGGGCAATCCTGATGAGATAAGCTTAAAAGATTTTGCAGAGGAGATAATAAAACTAACAGGTACTACTCAAAAAATTGTTTACAAAGATTTACCTAAAGACGATCCTAAGCAACGCCAACCCGATATTACTAAAGCAAAAGAACTATTAGGCTGGCAGCCAAAAGTAAGCAGAGCAGAAGGGTTAAAAATTACTTACGAGTATTTTAAAAACTTGCCTAAGGATGAGTTGTATAAACTACCAAAGGAATTTAAGTAGTGAATAAATTATCATTTGGATATACAAAACATATTTAAAGCACAATAAAGAAATATAGTACAAGAGTGATTATTTTTTATCTCTTTTACTAAAAGAAATAAAAAATAATAAACAGCTGTTGCCAATGAAGATGGGCTTTGCACCTATGTTGGGAACATAAAAATAAAAACAAAATGTATCAAGAGCTTTTAGACAAAAAGAAAACATTAGCAGTAATTGGATTAGGATATGTAGGCTTACCTATAGCCTTAGAGTTTGCAAAAAAAATTAAAGTAATTGGCTTTGATATTAATGCAAAACGGGTGGAAATGATGAGGAATAAAATAGATCCAAGTCAAGAATTAGAAAGTAGTGCATTTGATAATACTGATATTGAATTTACAAATGATTTAGATGTGCTAAGACAAGCCAATTTTTTTATTGTTGCTGTGCCTACACCCGTTGATGATCATAATGTACCTGATTTAGTACCTGTGCAAAGAGCTAGTGAAACTATTGGCAAAGTAGTTAAAAAAGGAGATTATGTTGTGTTTGAAAGCACAGTATATCCTGGTTGTACAGAAGAAGATTGTTTGCCGATTATTGAAAAACTAAGTGGCTTAAATAATATTACCGACTTTAAATTAGGCTATTCTCCAGAAAGAATTAACCCGGGAGATAAAGAGCATACATTATCCTCTATTGTAAAAGTAGTTAGCGGTTGTGATGCAGAAAGCCTTGACCTGATTGCTAAAGTATATGAGTTAGTGGTAGCAGCAGGTGTTCATAAAGCTTCTAGTATAAAAGTAGCCGAAGCTGCAAAAATTATTGAAAACACACAACGAGATTTAAACATTGCATTGATGAATGAGCTGTCTATCATCTTTGATAGAATGAATATTAATACCTACGAAGTATTAGAAGCGGCAGGCACAAAATGGAATTTTCTAAAATTTCAACCAGGTTTAGTTGGTGGGCATTGTATTGGTGTAGATCCTTACTATCTTACTTATAAATCAAAAGAGTTAGGTTACGATAGCCAAGTAATTTTAGCAGGTAGAGTTATTAATGATGGTATGGCTGGCTATGTTGCCAAAAAAGTATTGCAACATATTATTCAAAACAGTGGCAATGTAAAAGGTGCTAAAGTATTGGTAATGGGTGCTACATTTAAAGAAAATGTAAGCGATATACGCAATAGTAAAGTAGCCGATGTGGTTAAAGAATTAAAAGGTTTTTCATTAAACGTAGATGTAGCAGACCCACATGCTGAAAGTGAAGAACTACAACATGAATATGGTTTTGGTTTAAACACCATTGATAAAGATTATGATGCTGTAATTGTAACAGTACCTCATAACGATTATAAAAAATTAGATGATACCTACTTTGCAGCTATAACTAAGCCACATGCTATGATAGCAGATTTAAAAGGCATTTATAGAGGTAAAATAACTACTAGAACATATTGGAGCCTATAAAAATGGATAATTGATTAATTAATAATGGATAATTTTCATACACAAGATTTAAGCAATACCAATTTTTTAGTAACTGGTGGTGCTGGTTTTATTGGCAGCCATTTGGCAGAATATTTATTAAAGCATGGAGCCAAAAAAGTACGTGTACTTGATAATATGGCAAATGGGTTTACTACAAATATTGATGTGCTAAAACAATATCCAGCATTTGAATTTATTGAAGGAGATATACGCAACGCCGAAACTTGTTTACAAGCTTGTGATAGCATTGATTACGTTAGCCATCAGGCAGCATTAGGCAGTGTACCCCGTAGTATAAAAGAACCATTATATTTTACAGAAGTAAATATTGGTGGCTTTGCTAATATGCTTAAAGCCGCTATTGATAAAGGTGTAAAAACATTTGTGTACGCCTCATCAAGCAGTGTATATGGAGATGAACAAACTTTGCCTAAAGTAGAGGAAAAAATAGGGAACTGCTTATCACCTTATGCTGCCACAAAAAAAACAAATGAATTGTATGCACAAGTTTTTGCAGATGTATATGGTATAAAAATTTTAGGCTTTAGATACTTTAATATTTTTGGTCCAAGGCAAGATCCTGATGGTGCATACGCCGCAGTAATACCTCTTTTTGTAAAAGGTATTTTAAAACAAACCCCTGTTTACATTAATGGAGATGGTGAGCAAACCAGAGATTTTACTTTTGTAGATAATGCTGTGCAAATAAATGTAAAAGGTATGCTTACCGATAATGCTGAGGCATTTGGTAAAGTTTATAATGTAGCCGTTGGTGAACGCTTTACAGTAAATGAATTATACAAAACTTGCCAACAACAATTAAATAGCAGTTTTGCTGCTACTTATAGAGAGCCAAGAGCAGGTGATATAAGAGATAGCTTAGCAGATGTATCATTGGCAAAAAAATTACTAGGTTATCAACCTACAAAACGATTTGAAGATGGGTTGATAGAAACTATTGAATATTTTAAAAAAGTATATAGTTAACATGCCATTTATAAAAACAGATATTCCTGATTTATTAGTTTTTGAGCCTAAAGTATTTGAAGATGCTAGAGGTTATTTTTTTGAAAGTTATAATGCAAATACTTTTTTGGCTGAAGGCGTTAACATAAAATTTGTACAAGATAACCAAGCCAAAAGCAGTTATGGTGTTTTACGAGGCTTGCATTATCAGTTAAACCCACATGCACAAACTAAATTAGTAAGAGCTTTACAAGGCACTATTTTAGATGTAGCGGTTGACATACGCAAAGGCTCTCCTACTTATGGTAAAGTATTTACTATTGAGTTAAGTGCCGAAAATAAAAAGCAACTTTTAGTTCCACAAGGTTTTGCACATGGGTATTCTGTTTTAAGTGAAACTGCAGAAGTACTGTATAAATGTGATAATTTTTATAATAAAGAAAGCGAAGGTGGTATTGCATTTAACGATGCTACTTTAAATATTAATTGGCAAATACCTTTAAACAAAGCTATTGTGTCGGAGAAAGATATTATACTACCCTCTTTTGAAAATTGTGTACATAATTTTACATTTTAAAATTATGAATAACGATAAGCCCACAAAACAACAATTAGATGAATGGAGTGCTAATCCTGAAAATTGGGTATTAGGTATTTTTTATTTTAACAAATTAGATAAAAGAATTTTTCCGCCCAAAAAGATAAAGTCGTTTGGGTGGACAGTAAACTTTGCTAACCCTATTTCGATATTAGCTTTAGCAGCAATTGTATTTGCCATTATTGGGTTTACAAATTTACTGATTTACTTAGCTGAAAAATAAATGAGCAATTCTAAAACCATATTAGTTACTGGTGCAAATGGGCAATTAGGTAGCGAAGTAAAAGCTATATCTGTAAATTATACTAACTATAATTTTTTATTTGTTGGTAAAGATGATTTACTAATAGACGATTACATAGCCGTTGAAAATTTCTTTCAAAATAACAACATAGATATTTGTATAAACTGTGCTGCTTATACTGCCGTTGATAAAGCAGAAAGTGAGCCCGAAAAAGCTTTTGCAATAAATGCACACGGAGCTAGTAATTTAGCTACACAATGCCAATATTATAATGCACAGTTAATTCATATTAGTACCGATTATGTTTTTAATGGTAATGCCACACAACCTATTAAAGAAGATGAACCTACTAACCCCATTGGAATTTATGGCGTATCAAAATTAAAGGGTGAAGAGTTGGTAAGGCAAGTAAACCCATCTGCTATTATTATACGTACAAGTTGGGTGTATTCATCATTTGGCAACAACTTTGTAAAAACAATGATACGTTTAATGAACGAAAGAGAAAGCATTAGCGTAGTAAACGATCAAATTGGCAAACCAACTTATGCAAGGGATTTAGCAGAAGCAATACTGAAGTTAGTTGTAGCTCACCCAATATTAGATATTAAATCTTCAATATTACATTACTCTAATAGTGGTAATCCTATTAGCTGGTACGATTTTGCCATAGCTATAAATAAAAAAATAAATAGCAAATGTGTTGTAAATGCAATACCCACAAGCAGCTACCCTACTCCGGCAAAACGCCCAGTTTACTCAGTATTAGATACTACAAAAATTGAAAAAGAGTTAGATATTACGATTGCAAATTGGGAAGATGGATTGGAGAGATGCTTGACCTTATTAAATAGATGATAATTTGAAAAACTATCAATTCCGTTTTTTTTCACTTTTTGATATTTTTCTATCACTTTTGAATAGAACCCGATTAATTGTACTATAGTAGTTATAATCATTTTTTGTAGGCTCTCTCTGTAATTCTCAAAGACAGTACTGGCAATAATTTGTGGATGTGACAATATGTAAAAATGCCTCCTTTGGTGCAATTTTTGCTCAAAGTGAGGCATTCTTATTTCTTATTCTTATGTC
>JAGNRZ010000204.1 GCA_017988335.1 Ferruginibacter sp. | reverse complement strand
TTTAAAGGAGTTAAAAACTCAGCCATTTCTTGTTCCCAACTTTCTACTTTCAAAAAAACAGAATCTTTTTTTTCGCCAATAGTTGTGTATTTAATTGGATTTATACCTTTTTCCTTAATACTAAAAAGTTGCCCTTTGATGTAAGTAGTTACAGGGAAAAAACGTTGATTTTGTAAAGTATCTGCACCTACAGATGAGGTTACATTTTTATTGCTGTTATTATTGCAAGCATTTAATAGTAAATACATACTTGCAATTACCAATGTAGTAAACTTCATTTGTCAAAAATAAAGTTTATTCCCTAAAAAAGGGTATTTGTAATAAGCTAAAAACAGGTTAAAAAGTTTTTGCTAATCCAATTTTAAAGCCAATGTTATAAAGTTTTTCTGAAACTACTATATTGCTTTTGTAGGTAGAGAATATTTGATACCTAACTTGTGGCCCAGCTAATAAATTTAAGTTGCCGAATTTATAATTAACATAAGCTTCTGCAGCCGTATTCATATTCCATTTTCTTAATAAAGAGGGGTTAGATACATAATACATTTTATCGGCAGAAATTACATTAGGGTTGCCGCCAAAAACTAAAGTAGGTTGTACCGATGCCCCTACAAATAAATCAAATTTAGATTTAGCCAGTACTTTGTAATAAGCACCTACAGGTAACGAAATTTGATAAGTAGTATTATTAATATTTTTATTGCTGTTTTTATCATTTGTTACAATTGCAGAAACTGTGTTATAATCTATATTGCCAGTTTGTGGATTAATTTCTGCAAGAGATGTAGGGGCAGTATGAGTTAAATAACTGCCTTTTATACCATAATTGGTAAGATTTAATTGTACTCCAGCTTTAAAACTTATTTTCTTTGTGGCAGCAAATGCAAAGTTAAAACCAGCCTCTAAGTTTAATGCAGGTTTGTGCTGCATAAAGGCTTCATTAGTATTTGTATTAGTTTGATTTGTAGTTGCAAAATTATTGGTGCTAAAAGCATTGTCAATATTTAGCTTTCTAAAACCAATACTTGGGGTAGCATAAAATTCAATAGTAGTGGCATCTTTCTTGCCTTTTTTACTTTTGAATGCAGTTACTTCATTTTTTTCTTTGGCATCAGCTAAAGCAATTTTATTTTTCTCTGTTTTTTGCTTCTCTTCTTTTTTATCTGCCTTAGCTATTTCATCAGCACTGTTAGATTTGCTTTCGTTGGTATAAGTTTCATCAAAAGTATTATCTATTGTAATTTCATTTGTCTTTCTTGAAATATTAGCTGGCTTATTAGATTGAGATTTACTAGTATTTTCTGAGTTGTTATTTGTTATTAAATTATCTTTTTCATTTATTATACCAGGTGCAAAATATTCCCCTTGCATCCATTCTGGCATGTATAAATAGTCGTTATTATATATTTCTGTAAAAGCAATATCCTTTTGATTGGCAGCAAAAAACTTATTATTTTTTGATTCTTTTTTAGTTTTCTTATTTTTTGAGTAGCTAGGTTGTTGGCCATTATTAATAGTGTTTGGAATAGATGTATTTTCTTTTCCAATGTATAGTACACCAGTTGTTAAAATAAAAAACATTAAAAAAGAAGGCCATTTGCGACCAGGGTGCATATCATTATATAGGCTATGCCAAACCCTTTTAGAAGGAATCATTCTAAAATCATCTGCCTGCTCTTTTATGTAGCGTTCAAAATTATTATTATCGTAAATTTTTTCCATTGTTCACTTGTAAGCAATTATATGTATCATTTTATCTTGGCATATTAGCGGCGGCATAAAATGATTTTTCTTTTGGTTTTGGTAAAATATTTTTCTTTATTAAAATGTCTTCAAGCATAGCTTTTGCCCTTGTGTATTGACTACGACTTGTGCTTTCTTCAATATCTAATAGATGTGCTATTTCTTTATGAGAAAAACCTTCGATTGCATAAAGATTTAGCACAGTTTTATAACCTAAAGGTAAAAGCCTAATACATTCCACTACTTGCTTTGCTTGAAGTATAGAGGGTATTAAGTCTTCTTTAATATGCATGCCATTTGCATGTATTAAATCAACACTATCTGTAAACTTTTTATTTTTTTTGAGAATATTTATACAAGTGTGTACCACTATACGTCTTATCCATCCTTCAAGAGAACCCTCACCTCTAAATTGAAATATTTGAGTAAATATTTTTACAAAACCCTCTTGTAACATATCCTCTGCATCTTCTCTATTTTTTGCAAAACGATAACACACACCTAACATTCGTGGGCTAAAACGATAGTACAATGCCTCTTGTGCAAGGGCATTATTTTTAAGGCATCCAGCTATCATTAGCTCCTCTGTCATTAAATGCTGTTTAATTGCTTAAAGTTAGACAATTTTTGTAGTAAAAACGCTGCTTATATACAAAGGGGCAAATTTTTAACATTTGAAAACATCTGCCCCTTAATTAATTGAAAATCAGTTAACTAAAAAACTACTCTTACGCTAGTTATAAAATTACTACCTGCGGAAACTATGCCAGATGAATATGGACGATACTGTTTATTAAAAATATTTTCCCAGGATAAATTAATTGTAACTCTTTTAAGGATAGGATATGAGGCTTTTATGTGGTAAACCACCCAAGATGGAGAAAAGGGCTTTCCATTAATATCCTTGGCATAAATATCTGTTTTAGCTTGTTCGGTTGGAGCTAAATTTTCGTTCTTTATTTTACTGTTGTACATAGATGAGGTTTCTATGATAAGTTTTTTGCTACGATATTTTAAGATAGTGCTACCATAAAAAGGAGGAGCATGGCGTAATGGTACTTGATCGTTTTTTGTATCATCGGTTTCGTTACCTGTAATAAAATTGAAGTGTGTTTGTATAGAAAGCTGTTTGGTAAAATAATATTCAACACTTGTTTGAAAGCCATACACCGTTGCTTTTGCTACATTTTGTAAAGATTGTACTTTGCTACTAACGCCATCAAACAAAATACTATCTGCACCATTAAATGTACTGGGTCGTAAAGAAAGTGCATTGTTTAACAGGGTATAAAAAGCATTTACTTCCAACCTAAAAGAGTTTTGAATATTTTTTACAACGCCCAGTTCAAAATTGTAAGCATATTCTGATGTTAAATTTGGATTGGGTACTATAACGTTGCCGGGTACACTTTCAAATAATTTACCTATATCATCTACATTAGGCATACGATAGCCGGTAGAAAAATTGGCATTTATATTTACAGTTTCGGTGGGGCGATATACCAAGCCTATATTGCCTGTAAATGCACCACCTTTTATACTTGCCTTTGTGAAAGGGAATTTAATAAAAGTGGTGTCAAACTGTGCATTTAAACTGTTGTTATTGTAACGTAAACCTGCTGTAAATGTGGTTTTGGTACTAAAATTTGTTTTATAGCTTGCATAAACACCTAATGAATTCCATGTACTTCCATTGGGGTAGCGACTTACAAATGCAGTGTTTACATTGCTAACAATATTTAATCTATTTCCGTAAGAGCCTACTTTGTTGTAAACATACTCGGCTCCATAAAACAATTCTGCTTTTTTTATTTTTTTATTTGCATCCCAATTTATACTTAATGCGTTAACCTTTTCTGCTTGTATGTTTCTATTGTTAGATGTTCTTGTTCTATCAATTCTGCTTTCATCATAATTTTGGTAGGCAACAGTAAGCCTAGCTTCATTATATAAATTATTTTTTTTACTGTGAAGTATTTGCAGGTTGTGCATACGCCATAGCATGGGGCCGTAATTCCATTCTGCAAATCGTAGCAAATTATTGCGTTGTTGTATAAGCCTATCATATCTTGGGGCAGTACTAGTGCCAGCATAAGTAAAGCTATAATTTATATCAAAATAACGGCTAGGAGTGTATCTAAATTTTTGTAAAAAGTTTATTTGAGAATAGCCGCTGTAGCGTTGTATTCTAGGATTTTTATTAGCAACAATACTGTCTATTCCGTTTATTCTATCAACATAAATAGGACGTAAGTAACTATCGTAACCTTTATGCTTACCCATTTTTAAATCGCTAAACTGGCTATAGGTAAAAGTAGATAGTAAAGCAAATTTTTTCCAGCCCACATTAATATCGGCATGATATGTATTTTCATTATTGGCGGATGAATATCTAGCTAATGCACTAGTGGCTATTAATGCTTTTTTTTCTTTAGAAAATCTTGGCGAAAGGGTGTGAAAATCAATAACCCCACCAATAGCATCACTACCGTATATTAAAGAACCTGGGCCAAAAATTACCTCGGCTGTTTGTGTGCTTAACACATCTATACTAATTACATTTTGCAAATTGCCGCTGCGGTAAATAGCATTATTCATTCTAACCCCATCTACTACCAATAAAATTCTATTGGTGGCAAACCCTCTAATCATAGGGCTTCCGCC
>JAGNRZ010000203.1 GCA_017988335.1 Ferruginibacter sp. | reverse complement strand
CCGTATTGCCGTTTGGGGTTGGAGTGGTGGTGGATCTTCTACTTTAAATTTAATGTTTCAATATCCTGAAATTTTTAAAACAGGTATTTCTATTGCGGCAGTTGGTAATCAATTATTTTACGATAATATTTATCAAGAAAGATATATGGGTTTGCCACAAGAAAATATGGAAGATTTTGTAAAAGGCTCACCTATTTATAATGCAAAAAACTTAAAAGGAAATTTATTATACATACACGGCACTGGCGATGATAATGTGCATTACAGCAATGCAGAAGTATTGTTAAACGAATTGATAAAGCACAACAGGCAATTTCAATTTATGGCTTATCCTAATCGTACACATAGCATTAGCGAAGGTGAAGGTACTTGGGAGCATTTAAGTACACTATATACAAACTATTTAAGAGAAAAATGTAAGCCTGGGGCTAAGTAGTTTTTTTCGCCACAGATTACACAGATTAAAACAGAAATATTTAGACAAAAGAATACTGTAGTTTTTAAAACTACGGTATTCTTGTATTTGTGAAAATTTGTGTAATACCGATTGAATATTAATATTACACTGTCAGACTGAGTTTGTCGAAGGCGGTTTGTAAATAAAAAAGGCTCTTTTAGGAAAAGCACCGGTTTCGACAAGCTCAACCTGACAACTTTTATTAAGCATATTTAGTGTCTAATTGGTATAATCTACGGCAAACTATTTGTAATTAAATCCTCTATAATTTCTCACCATGTTGGCTCATATCTAAGCCTAGCTTTTCATCTTCTTCACTTACTCGTAATGGAGTAATTAAATCAGTTATTTTTAGTATAACAAAAGTACCACCAAATACAAAGACACTTACAGCAATAGTAGTAATAAGATGAACAATAAATAAATGGGTTTCTCCAAACAACAAGCCATTGCCCGTAGTGTTGGCAGGGTTAACAGTTTGGTTTGCAAAAACTGCAGTTAACATAAAACCTACAATACCGCCTACACCATGGCAAGGAAAAACATCCAATGTATCATCAATACTTGTTTTAGTACGCCACTCCACCATCATATTACTTACAATACTACTTACAATACCTACAGTTAATGAATGTGCAATGCTAATATATCCTGCAGCAGGGGTAATAGCTACCAAACCAACAACGGCGCCAATACATGTACCCATTGCCGATGGTTTTCTACCTCTAAGAGCATCAAAAATAATCCATGTAAAAGCCGCCGCAGCAGAAGCTGTAGTAGTTGTCGCTAACGCTGTAACTCCTAAACTATTTGCGCCAAAAGCACTGCCAGCATTAAAACCAAACCATCCAAACCAAAGCAAGCCAGTACCTAACATTACATACGTTATTCTAGCAGGTGTATGTGCAGGTTCATTTCTCTTTTTTAAATAAATAGCACTGGCTAATGCAGCCCAACCAGCACTCATGTGTACAACAGTGCCACCAGCAAAATCTAAAACACCATATTTAAATAAAATTCCATTAGGATGCCAAGTAGCATGTGCCAAAGGGCAATAAATAAAAATGCAAAACAAACAAATGAATAAAATGTAAGAGGTAAATTTTATACGTTCTGCAAAAGCACCAGTAATTAATGCAGGAGTTATAATGGCAAACTTTAATTGATAAAGAGCAAATAGTAATAAAGGTATGGTAGGGGCTAGCGGCCAAGGCTCTCCATTTAGTAAACCCTTCATCATAAAAAATGAAGTAGGGTTGCCAATAACACCGCCAATACTATCACCAAAAGCAAAGCTAAAACCTACTACTACCCAAAGTATAGTTATTACCGCCATGCTAATAAAGCTTTGAAGCATGGTGCTTATTACATTTTTTTTATTAACCATTCCACCATAAAAAAAGGCTAAGCCGGGAGTCATTATTAGCACTAAAGCCGTTGCGGTAAGCATCCATGCTGTATCTGCACCACTTATATTATTGCTAACTAAAATTTGCTTTGGAACAGTAGGGAAAAACAACGAAATCAAAACGATACCAATAAGAAATAGAAAGGGTACTAATGCCAGTTTTTTACTCATAAAAAAATTAGTTTATGTTTTTAATGTGGCAATAATCGTTGCTGTAAAGTAAATGCTATTTGTTATAAAAAAATAAAATATTAATATTTTGTTCATAAACTTTTTTGGGTAAACTGGAGATTTCTATAATTTGTTGTCAATAGTTTTTATATTGTGCCAACAATTTATTGACCTTTTTTTAACCAAAAAATAATACTAATGATGAGAAAAACAAGTTTTGTATTGATTTTTTTAGTGATGGCTTTATTTGGCTTTTCACAAAAAAAGCAATATGTTATTACAGTTAAAGATGCTGCAACTGCAAGTAGTATAAGCAATGCTTCCGTAAAAGTTAGGGGCAATGTTTCTGGCACTAATGCCAATGAACAAGGAGTTGCTACACTACAAGCTAATAGTGGTAATGTAATTGATGTAAGTAGTGTAGGATACAATTTAGTGTCGGTTACATTATCAAACGAAACCGATGTTACAGTGTCGTTGACAAAAGCAGCAGCAGATTTAGGTGATATTGTAATTGTAGGTACAAGAGGTGCTGCAAGAGCAAAAACAGAAACTGCAGTGCCTATTGATGTAATCAAAATTAATCAAACTGGATTGCCTAGTGCAAGAATGGATTTAACATCTAACTTAAATATTGCAGCTCCATCTTTTAATTATAATAAACAAAGTGGTGCCGATGGTGCAGACCATATTGACTTAGGTACTTTACGTGGTTTAGGACCAGATCAAACCCTTGTTTTAATTAATGGTAAAAGAAGGCATACTACTGCTTTTGTAGCTTTATTTGGTACAAGGGGTAGGGCTGCTAGTGGTACAGACTTAAATGCCTTTACTCAAAGTGCAGTAGATAGAATTGAAATTTTAAGAGATGGTGCAAGTGCACAATATGGTAGCGATGCCATGGCTGGTGTAATGAATATTGTGTTAAATAAAAATGTAAATCACTGGAATATAAGCACAGGCTGGAGTGGTTACTATGATGATAAATTTAACGCTAGAAACTTTAACGCAGGTAATCAATATTATTCAGGCAAAAAAATTGATGGACAAACATTTAACCTTTCAGTAAACAACGGTTTTAATGTGGGTAAGCAGGGTGGTTTTGTTAATCTTTCTTTTGATGCAAGATCACAAGACAAAACATACAGACAAGTTGATACCCTAAACTGGCAAAGTGATAAAAATGCAATACCCTACATTAATACAGGACGTAGAGCTTTTGGCGATGGTTCAATAAAAACTTACGGCATATTTTACAATATGGAGTTGCCTATTAAAAATAGTAAAGCAACATTTTATTCATTTGGAGGTGCTAATAATAAAACAGCAGATGCTTTTGCTTATACAAGAAATATGAGTAGTAGACCTAATCGTTTTCCTGTAACAAGTGGTGGTACACCTATTTATGTGCCAGAAATAATGCGTATTACAAACGATGGTGAAACTTATTACAATCCACATATTGCAACTCATATTAATGATGCCTCAGTTGCTTTAGGTATAAAAGGAGTTTCACAAAAAAACTGGAATTGGGATGTAAGCTTAGTAACTGGTAAAAACGATTTTCAATATTTTGGCGAAAAAACATTTAACGCATCCTTAATAGGTAATACTACAAAAAATTACTTTATTGATGGTGGCTTTAGATTTAGACAAGCAACATTAAATATTGACCTAAGCAAAAAATTTGCATCAGTACTTAATGGCCTAAATATTGGTTATGGCTTTGAATATAGAAATGAAAAGTATGGTATTAATAAAGGCGAAGAGGCCTCATATACTAACTACGACCCAAGTGGGGTGCAGGCTACAGGCTCACAAGGTTTTCCAGGCTTTAGCCCAGATGATGTAGTAGATGCTAAGCGTAGCAGTTTAAGTGCTTATGTAGATGCTGAATTAAATGTAACAGATAAGTGGTTGGTAGATGCTGCAGTAAGAGGTGAAAATTATTCTGATTTTGGAAGTGTGGCTACATTTAAGTTAGCTACTCGTTATAAAGTGGCTGATAATTTTAATTTTAGAGCAAGTGGAAGTACAGGGTTTAGAGCTCCATCTTTACAACAAATAAACTTTAGTAATACTCTAACCTCATTTAGTGGTGGTGCATTAGTACAGTCTCGTATTGCCCGTAATGGCGATGATGTTTCTAAAGCTGCTGGCATACCTAGTTTAAAACAAGAAACTTCAATGAATGCTAGTGCAGGTTTTGCATGGAAAGCTGCACAAGGCTTTACTGTAACCATTGATGGCTATATGGTAAAAGTAAAAGATAGAGTGGTTTTATCTGGCTTGTTTAGTGCAGATGATAATACTTTGCCTACATCATTTACAAGTAAATTACAAGCGTTAGGTATATCAACAGCTCAGTTTTTTGCTAATGCAGTAAAC
>JAGNRZ010000202.1 GCA_017988335.1 Ferruginibacter sp. | reverse complement strand
TATTTACTGGAAACTTTAAAGCGGATACCGGAGAAGCATTAAAGTTCTGTAGAGTTGATTTATTTATTCTTAATAAAAATCACGCCATCTTTTATTTCGGCAGCCAGCTGCTGAATAGTTTTTTGTGTGAATAAATTAATCAATTGTTTTTTGATGACCTTGTATTGTGCATGCATGGGGCAGGGCTTATTTTCCGAACATAATTTTAATCCCATAATACATTTTTCAAGTACCTCATCTTCGCCCATAGCCTGTAGTATTGCAATTACGGGTAATTTTTTCGCTTTTGGCGATAGGTAAAAACCTCCGTGAGGACCACGAACTGAAGATACTACCAGGTTATCTTTTGTAAGTAACTGTAAAATTTTAGCGGTAAAAGATTTAGGAGAATCAATTGCTTTTGAAATCTCTTCAATTCCCAGTTTGTTATCTTCAGTGCTTTTTTGAGCTAAAAAAATGGTAGCTCTGAGTGCATATTCTGTGGCTTTTGAAAACATATAAATTATTATGAGGAGAACTGTTTACTTTAAACAGGTTTAAATTAATTATTGATTATTTTCTGACCATTCAGCATATGAATTTTTCGTTTCAAATATTTTTAAGTGAACGAGTTGTATGTTATCAGGAAATGTTTTCTGCAAGAAATTTTTTATATAGATCAACAGATTTTCGGCTGTTGGTTCTGCTTCAAATATAACAATATTTTTCAAAGATGAAATGGAAGGGTTGCTGGTAATATAAGCACTGGATAATAAAAGTTGGTGATCAAATCTTTCTATAACAGAATCCTGAACCAGTTTTTTAATCTCTTTAAAATCTATTATGAAGCCGGGAGATGCGATATAAGTAGTTTCCCTAAAATCTGAAGATACACTTACATGCAGTTCATAAGAATGGCCATGTATATTTTTGCAGGATCCTTCGTATCCATATATGGCATGTGCCATCTCAAAGTGAAATATTTTGGTAAGTTTTATCATTATACATTTTCTAACATGCTGATTCTAGTCGGTTGTAAAAATGCCAGATTCCTGCCCATGATTTTTTTTTCTTTTTTGAAAACCAGCCTTAAAGTAGCAAATTGCCTGGTTTTTTATTAAGGGGTATACCATAATATAAAATCCCGTAATCATGGTTATACCAGCAACAAAAAACAGCATAAAGTATGGCCTTAGCTGAAGCATCATAGCACTGAAAGGTATTTTTGTATCGCTCATTTGCCATTTTGCTTTTAGTACGCCGGCGATTATAAGACTTGTCCAAAATATAAACAAGGAGATATTAGCGGTATAATAACCCCGGTTTAGCCATTTTATATTTTTGGTTGTTGAAGTACAGGTGTTATTAAGAATATCAAACGCAATAGCCAGTAAAAGAAAACTGTTGATACCTATTGTTGCTCCCATAGTATGTGCCACGGTTATGTGCGTACCATGTGTATATATATTTATAGCTGGTACAGACATGGCGATAGCTAAAAGCAGTGTCAGGAAGATCCAGATATCAGCGGCCAGTAAAAACCGATAGCTTGTGTGATGATAATGTTTACGGGCTGTGGTAACTGTAGCTTTCCATTGCCAGATGATTCTACCTATAATAAATAGTTCTGTCATACTTACAGCATAGCTGATATGTTTTACAAACGGGTAGGTGGGCAACGTGTACATATGATGCCCCCAGTTAAACATCAGGTTAAATAAGCCGGTAAAGTATAATACAAATGCAATGGGAGCATGGCTGTATTTTTTATTTCCGCTTATTTTTTCCATTAAAAAAATACTGCTGCCATAAATCAACATGTTCCAGGAGCCAACCATGGAACCATACGATTTCCATTGTATGGTCATATCATTCACAATATTATTTCTGAAATAAGGAAACAGCCACAAATAAGATTCAATAAAAGTAAAGAGAAAAAAGAAAACACCTGTTAGCCACATCCATACATAAACGGGTTGCTTCTTAAAACTGCCCATTGATTTTACAAAATTGATGATAAAGAGAACCCAGCCTGCTGCAATAGGTAAAGCCAGCAAGGGATGGAATTCCCAATATTCCCGTCCGCCAAATACGCCTAAGCAGTAAGAGAAAAGAATAGCAAAAACAGCAATTAAAAATATGGCCAGTTGAATTTTTAAAAGTAGCGGGTATGCTATTTTTTTGCCGGTATATTGCTGCAGGTAGGTAAGTACCGAACCCATAGCAGCAAATATTATCCAGAAAACGACTGATGAAACATGAAGTGGCCTTATTTTTTCAAAGGAAATATATTGTTTTAAAAATCCGGGTACCAGGTATTGAAAAGCTCCGGTTAAACCAAAGAGCATTCCTGCAGCCATTAGTAAAAGTCCGGTAATTATAAACAGTTTAGAAGTGGTAAGTTTATTGTTGTTTAATTGTTCCGTCATAATTAAGCGTAAAAGTTTTAGGATTAGCTATGCCCGATTCATCTATATCCTTAAGGAAGTAAAGTATGTCCTGCATCTCCTGCGCAGATAAATGAAAATCAGGCATGGTAGCTGTGCCGTTTTTTAAAAAAGCCCGGATATAATCATTGCCCTTAAGAGAATATGTATTTGTCAGGTCGGGGCCCAGGTAGCCACCCAGGCCATATACCTGGTGGCAGGCATTGCAATTATATTTTTGCCAGACAAATTTTCCATTATGCTTTTCTTTTTTTGCTGCATTGTATTTTACGGGTAATTCGATGTAGAGATACAATGAATAGCTTACAAAGGACAGTAGCAATATAGCAAGTATATTTACTTTTTGCCGGTTTATATGCATGGTAAAAAAATATTAATAATAAAAGACAAAGTTATCTTTAAATATTATATTTGCGCAATAATTTTTACCATATGCGCCATACATTCAAAAAAATTGTTTTAACAAATCGGGAGAATAACCAGGTTGTAATGAAGAAGGAATTTTACAGTAATTCATCGCTAACGCTTTTACAACGGTGGGTTTTGTATTTAAAAATGCATGCTATATGGAAGTTGAAATATCAATTTGAAAAATTATTAAAAAAAATACGTAAAAAAAATAATGCTTATGAGAACCCCGGTATCCCTGAAAAGCCATTGGTATATTCCTGTTCAGGATGTTCCAGTGCTGCACAAATGGCTAATTATATTGCTGTTCAGCTTGACCGAAATGGAATAGCCGAAATGTCGTGCATTGTTGGTGTAGGTGGCAATGTAAAAAATCTGTTGCGCACCGCATTGTCTGGCAGGAAAATAATTACCATTGATGGTTGCCCGCTGGCATGCTCAAGAGCATGCCTGGGCAATCATTCAATACAAGCTGACGGGCATTTTGAGTTGACTGCGATGGGCGTTAAAAAGCAAAATCATACAGATTTTGATTTAATGCAGGCACAGGAAATGTTGGTACAGGTTGAAAAGAGGATTAAAAATACGCTGTTACACAAAGAATTGCATGCTGTTTGTTGAAATCTGTTACTACTGATGTAGTTTTTTTATGTCTCACTTTTTATCTTTACTATGTCTTCGTTTATTTAATTTAAAAATCCACGGGATTATATTTTTTCTCATGCAAATTGCTTTCTCTCATAAGATAGCGTGATTTATGTCATAAAAAAGGATTTAATTGTCTTTTAATATTGCACATTAATTTCTAACACATCATCATAACTATCTGTTCATTATTAAATCAATTGTATGTTATCAAAATCACAGGCAAGAACTTTTTTCCTGGGAGGTACCATTGTAACCTTTGCCATATTTCTGGGGTTATCCTGGACATCATTAAGTAAAGAAGTACCTAAAAGGACACATGAAGAAAACCTTACACCACAGGTTATAAACGGCAAAAAAATCTGGGAGGCAAATAATTGTATGGGATGCCATACCATTTTAGGCGAAGGGGCTTATTATGCACCGGAATTAACCAAAGTTTTTGAACGAAGGGGAGAAGGATATATGAAAGCTGTTTTAACATCAAAAGTTCCCTGGTCGCCAAGGGGAAGGAAAATGGTAGCATACGCTTTTTCTGAGCAGGACGCCAATGACCTGGTAGCTTTTTTTAAGTGGATAGGCGAAATAGACTTAAACGGATTTCCTCCCAAACCTGATTTAAAAAAATAATAAAACGCTAAAAAATAATTTATGAAATATAAATCACAGAAAGTTGCGTATTGGTTTTTTGCCCTATCAATGCTGCTGTTATTCTTACAAATTGTTTATGGTTTTATCATGGGCTTTGCACACATGGGATTTGATGGTTTGCACAGCGTTATTCCATTTAATACGGCAAGAGCTGTTCATACAAATCTGCTGGTGGTATGGCTTTTATCGGGCTTTATGGGTGCAGCGTATTACATTATTCCCGAGGAAGCAGAAAATGAATTGGTTAGTGTAAAACTTGCCTACATACAGTTGATCTCACTGGCGCTGGTAGGAG
>JAGNRZ010000201.1 GCA_017988335.1 Ferruginibacter sp. | reverse complement strand
GGAGATAATCGCCATAAATCACAAGACAGTCGTTTTTGGGGCTTTGTACCAGAAGATCATGTGGTAGGTAAAGCATCTTTAATATTTTTTAGTTGGGAAGGTGGTCCTCGTTGGAAAAGACTTTTCCGTTGGATAAAATAAATATTTAGTATCTTTAGTTAGATAACATTATCCTCTTGGTAGCAATACTTAGAGGATTTTTTGTCTATTTTAAAATTTATGTATGCAAAAAAAAGAACATCAATTTAGTTATACAGTTTTCCCATCAATTGATGGGTTGAACGAAAGTGATGCCATGTTACTTAATAAAGCAAAAGCCGTTACTGCAAAAGCTTACGCCCCATATTCTAATTTTAAAGTAGGTGCGGCTGCTTTGCTAAACAATGGTAAAATTTTAGAAGGCACTAATCAAGAAAATGCAAGCTATCCTGTAACTATTTGTGCTGAACGTACGTTGCTTGCAGCAATATCTAGCCTTTACAATGAAGAGCCTATTAAAACTATGGCTATAAGTTACGATAGTAAAAAAAGCGACAAACCTATTACACCTTGTGGCGTTTGCAGGCAAATGTTAGCTGAGTATGAAGAAAGAACCAAGCAGCCTATTCGTTTAATTTTAGGAGGAATGACAGGTGAGGTTTATATAATTGAAAAAGCTACAGATTTATTACCATTTACTTTTACTAGCGATAATTTAAAATAAATCTACTTCGAGTGCCCTCTCCTTTGGAGAGGGGTTGGGGTGAGGTCTAAAATAGCGATTGCACTCCATTCCCAAATTTTGCTTCATGTTCAAGTAACCACTTTTTACGCCACAAGTCGCCACCATAGCCAATTAAATCGCCATTACTACCAATTACTCTATGGCAAGGTATAATAATACTTATTTGATTATTGCCATTGGCTGTACCTACAGCTCTTATTGCTTTTACATTGCCAATTCGTTTGCTAAGCCTTAAATAACTAATAGTATTTCCATAAGTGATATTCATTAATTCGTTCCAAACTGTCTGTTGAAATGGTGTGCCATTTAATGTATAATTAATATCAAATATTTTTCGGTCACCTTTAAAATATTCATCTAGCTGCGTAATAGTCTTCTTTAAAATATTGGAAGTTGCTTTTTCAAATTGAATAGAAGCCTCATCAACTTTTTTTCCTTTGTATGAGTTGGTGAACAATAGTGCGGTTAATTTATCATCAATTGCATTTAATTCTAAAATACCTATTGGTGAGTTGTAATAAATAACTTCTTTGTTCATATATCAACCAATTTTATTGCCGTTGCTTACAGGCAAATTGGGCTGTAATAATACAACATTGTTAGCATTATTATATACACCCAATACCAAACATTCGCTAATAAAATTTGCAATTTGCTTAGGAGGAAAGTTAACTACAGCAATAATCTGCTTACCTAGCAACTCTTCACAAGTGTACAACGTAGTTATTTGTGCCGATGATTTTTTAATGCCTAATTCGCCAAAATCAATTGTAAGTTTAATGGCAGGTTTTTTAGCCTCTGCAAAAAAAGATGCTGTAAGGATAGTGCCTACTCTTATGTCTATTTTTTCAAAATCTTGCCAAGTTATCATGCCTTTAAATAATGTTGAAAATGCTAGTTAAGTTTTTCTACCTCTACAACAGCGTCTAAGTTTAGTCTACCATAAATATGAGGGAATTCTTCATTAATGCTTGGTGCTAATTCATATTTTAATGGCGATGTAAGTTTAGTTTCATCAATATGTAGTAATTGTAAATGAGGTACATCTTTATAATATCTTTCTAAAACACCTTTTACTTGATGGGTGGTACTACAATGTATAAAACCTTCTAATGCTAAAGATGGAGCTTCGTAAAAGCCTTGCTGCAAAGCACTTTCCCAGCTTTCAGGTGTTACTACATGATATATCATTCTCCTAATAAATTTGCTAATTGTAAAAGTTCTTCCATTTTGTAACGGTTTCTATCGTTATCAAAGCATTTACTTAGTTCCTCTAATAAAAACTGTATTATTCTTTTGTTGTTTAAAGTTCTAAAGTAGGATGGAGTAGGTGGTACACTAATTCGTTTAAAATAATTTTCTACATCTTTATGGCTATACATTTGCCCGTTAAGAGGATCAATATAAAAATTTATTTTTTCAGATGCATGTCCTACAGGGTTTAAAAATTCAAACTGTGGATTAAAATAACCCAATATAAACTGCTTAGGAATATTAATTGCTTTTACAGGAATATCAACCAACTCACACAAACATAAATAAATTATACCTACACTTGCAGCATTCCCTTTTTTACTTTCAAGCACTTTGTTTATCAAATAATCATCGGGGTTATTATAAGCAAATTCAACACCTTTTAATTTGTAGTAATTGTATAAAATGCTGGTAACAATATTTATTTGCTCCATAGGAGTTAAATAGTTGTTTAGTTCCAGCCATATATTACGCCTTATCTTTTCTAATTCTTGTACTACAGTATTTATTTGTAAATCGGGGTAATGATATTTAGTAACTAATAAAGCACCATCTAATAAATTGGCGTTGCCGTTTTTCCAACGAATAAAATCATCTGTTAAATCTCTAAAATGAACTCTGTGTATTAAAAGTTCAATTCTTTCTTGTACCTCATTATCATGTATATTTTCCCACAAATTTTCTAAATTGGGAATAATGGCTTTACCAAACGATACAATTTTTTCCGATACGGTTTGATACACATCCTCATCAGGATCGTCAATTAAATGAAATAAGGCTGATATCTCTTTGTTCTCAATCAAGGTTTATCTTTTAATAAAATTCGTATAAAAGTAATAGATTAAGAAATTATAATTTTCCACACTAGGTGAATAGTAATTTTCGGTATTAATAAATTATATTTACCTATATCTTTAAATACTAAACTTTTTGTATGAGTAAATATATTCTATCGCTTGATCAAGGCACTACTAGTAGCAGAGCCATTGTGTTTGATAAAATGGGTACTATTATTTCTGTAGCTCAAAAAGAGTTCACACAAATTTTTCCTCAGCCAGGTTGGGTAGAGCATAATGCCAACGAAATATGGGATACACAATACATAGTAGCTGTAGAAGCTTTGCATAAAGCAAATTTAAAAGCAACTGATATTGCAGCAATAGGCATTACCAATCAAAGAGAAACAACGGTGGTGTGGGAACGTAGTACAGGCAAACCTATTTATAATGCAATAGTATGGCAAGATAGAAGAACTGCATCATTTTGTGATGAGTTAAAAGAAAAAGGCTATGCCAATATTATTAAACAAAAAACAGGGCTAGTAATTGACGCTTATTTTAGCGGTACAAAAATTAAATGGATTTTAGATAATGTAGAAGGAGCAAGGGAAAAGGCAAATAAAGGTGAACTGTGTTTTGGTACAATAGATAGTTGGCTGTTGTTTAAGTTAACTAATGGAAAAATACATGCTACAGATGTAAGCAATGCAAGCAGAACTATGCTGTGCAACATTAATACATTACAATGGGATGGAGAGTTAGAAAAAATATTGAATGTACCAGGTAATATGTTGCCGCAAATACGCAGTAGCAGTGAAGTATATGGACATGTTGAAAATTTAGAACCTTTAAATGGTATTGCCATAGCTGGCTTAGCTGGCGATCAACAAGCTGCGTTGTTTGGTCAATTATGTACACAACCGGGTATGGTAAAAAATACTTACGGTACTGGTTGTTTTATGCTAATGAATACAGGGGAAAAAATAATTCAATCACAACATAATTTATTAACCACTGTAGCATGGAAAATTAATGGCATTACCCATTATGCTTTAGAAGGCAGTGTGTTTATTGCAGGTGCAGTAGTACAATGGCTAAGAGATGGATTAGGAATAATTAAATCCTCTGCAGATGTAGAAGCTTTAGCATTAAAAGTAAAAGATAACGGTGGTGTGTATTTGGTGCCAGCATTTGTAGGCTTGGGTGCTCCACATTGGAATCAAGATGCAAGGGGTACTATAACTGGATTAACTAGAGGAAGCTCTGCAGCACATATTGCTAGGGCAGCTATTGAAAGCATTGCCTATCAAACCAATGATGTATTAAAAGCTATGGAAGCTGATAGTGATATTAGTATAAAAGAATTAAGGGTAGATGGTGGTGCTACTGCCAATAATTTATTAATGCAATTTCAAAGTGATGTGTTAAATACAACGGTGGTAAGGCCTAAGATTACTGAAACTACGGCATTAGGAGCTGCCTATCTTGCTGGCTTAGCTGTAGGTTTGTGGGCAACTATTGATGCCTTACAATCGCAATGGCAAGTAGATAAAAAATTTAATGCAAGCATTAATGATGAACAAAGAAAGGCTTTGATTAGTGGATGGGAGAGGGCAATAAAAACGACGGTGGCGTAGTATTTCAACACAGAGATACAGAGAAACAGAGTTCAC
>JAGNRZ010000200.1 GCA_017988335.1 Ferruginibacter sp. | reverse complement strand
TTACCAAGGTTGCCCAATACCTGATACTGATAAAGATGGTGTAAACGACGAAGAAGATAAGTGTATTAATGAAGCTGGTCCTGCTAGCAACTTTGGTTGCCCAGTAATTGAGGAAGCTATTGTTAAACGTATTAATGCAGCTGCAAAAAATGTATTCTTTGCAACTGGTAGTTCTAAATTATTAGCTAAGTCATACAAGCCATTGAATGATGTAGTTAAAATATTATCTGATAATCCTAGTTACAATTTAACTATAGATGGTCACACAGATAATACTGGCGATGCTGCTAAAAATCAAACGTTATCAGAAAACAGAGCTGCTTCTGTACAAGCCTACTTAGAAAGTAAAGGTATAAGTGCAGATAGATTAACAAGTGCTGGTTACGGTCAAGATAAGCCTGCTGCTGATAACAAAACAGCTGCTGGTAGAGCATTAAATAGAAGAGTTGAAATGACTGCTAGAAATTACAAGTAATAGTTTCATAAATTAATATTAAAACCTCGATTTTTATCGAGGTTTTTTTGTTTGCATAATTTTAAATTTTAAAACTACATTTGCAGCATGACAATAGAACATCTTAAGGATATGAGAGACCGAATTTTGGTTTTGAGGAGGTTTCTTTGACGTTGCTAATAGAGAAGCAAAAATAGAAAACGATAAACAACTTTCACTTTCGCCGGGCTTTTGGGATGATAACACCAGAGCTACAGCCATTTTAAAAGAAACTAAAGTAAATGAGTATTGGGTAAATATGTTTCACTCGGTAAATACCGCTGTGGAAGATTTTGCTGTGCTTTTTGATTTTTGGAAAGAGGGTGAAACCACCGAAGAAGAAGTAAAAGAAGCACACGAAAAAGCCTTGCTAACTATTGAGGAAGCAGAGTTTAAAAGTACCCTTAATGAGTCCGAAGACGAACTAACAGCTGTTATACAAATAAACAGTGGCGCTGGTGGTACCGAAAGCCAAGATTGGGCAGAAATGCTAGCCAGAATGTATAGAATGTATGCCGAAAAACAAGGATGGACTGTAAAAGAGCTAGACTGGCAATGGGGCGATGGTGCAGGTATAAAAAGTTGCACTTACGAAATTGAAGGTTCATTTGCCTATGGTTTTTTAAAAAGTGAAAGTGGCGTACATCGATTAGTACGTATTTCTCCCTTTGATAGTAATGCAAGGAGGCATACTAGTTTTGTAAGTGTGTATGTATATCCGTTGGTAGATGATACCATTAATATAGAAATTAACCCTGCCGATGTAAAAATGGAAACCAGCCGTAGTGGTGGAGCAGGTGGGCAAAATGTAAATAAGGTAGAAACTAAAGTACAACTTACCCATATACCTACAGGCATTGTAGTGGTATGTCAGCAAGATAGAAGCCAGCTAGGTAATAGAGAACTAGCTATGCAAATGCTTAAAAGCCGCTTGTACGAATTGGAGTTACAAAAACGTAACGAAATAAAAAATGCTAATAATAGCAAAAAGAAAAAGATAGAGTGGGGAAGTCAAATTCGTAGTTATGTTTTCCATCCTTATAAAATGATAAAAGATCATCGTACAGATTTTGAAGTAGGCAATGTCGGTCCAGTAATGGATGGCGAATTAGATGGATTCATAAAAGCGTATTTAATGAGTGAAAAAGAAGATAATTAGGTATTTTCTTTACCAATTATACTTGAAATAAAGTTGTTACTTTGTATTAAAATTTACAAATTCAAAATTATACTATATGCAATTCGGCGATTTTTATTACCCACTACCAGTTAACGAACCTGTTCTTAACTATGCCCCTGGCTCACCAGAGAAAAAAAGATTAAAAGAAGTTTTACAAGAGCTTAAAAGCCAAAAAAAAGATGTGCCTATGTACATTGGTGCAGAGGAAGTTCGTACTGGTAAAAAAGTAGATATTCGGCCGCCACATGAGCATACTCATGTACTTGGGCAGTTTCATTCTGGTGATGCATCGCATGTAAAAAAAGCCATTGCAGCCGCTTTAAAAGCAAAAGATAAATGGGCAAATTTAAGTTGGGAAAATAGGGCTAATATATTTTTGAAAGCAGCCGATTTAATTGCTACAAAATATCGTCCTTACATGAATGGCACTACCATGCTAGGACAGAGTAAAAATGTATATCAAGCAGAAATTGATGCAGCTTGTGAAATAATAGATTTTCTTCGTTTTAATGTACATTTTTTAAGTGAAATTTATCGCCAACAGCCTATAAGTGGTGCAGGTATGTATAATCGTTTAGAATATCGTCCGTTAGAGGGATTTGTATTTGCATTGACTCCATTTAATTTTACAGCAATTGGTGGTAATTTACCTACTAGTGCTGCAATGTGTGGCAATGTGGTAATATGGAAATGTGCTAATACGCAAGTGTACTCAGCACAAATGTTTATGCGTATTTTAAAAGAAGCTGGCTTGCCAGATGGTGTTATCAATTTGGTATTTATAGATGGACCAACTATTGGAGATGTAGTATTTAATCACCCAGATTTTGCAGGCATACATTTTACAGGCAGTACAGGTGTGTTTAATAAAATGTGGGAGACTATTGGTAAGAATATGGGTATGTATAAATCGTATCCACGTATTGTTGGTGAAACTGGTGGTAAAGATTTTGTAATTGCACATAAAAGTGCCAATGTAGATGCTGTAGTTACTGCCTTAGCAAGAGGTGCTTTTGAATACCAAGGGCAAAAATGTTCAGCAGCTTCAAGAGCATATATTCCAAGCAACATGGCTGCGGAAGTTAAAAAGAAATTGGTAGCACAAGTAAATACCATGAAAATGGGTACTGTAGAAGACTTTACCAATTTTGTAAATGCAGTAATTGATGAAAAAAGTTTTGATAAATTAGAAAGCTATATAAAAAATGCCCGTAAAAAAGACAGCGGTGCAAAAATTTGGGTAGGCGGTAAGTGTGATAAAACAAAAGGTTATTTTATTGAACCTACTATTATTGAAGCAACAGACCCACATTATGTAACCATGTGTGAGGAATTATTTGGCCCAGTACTCACAGTATATGTGTATGATGAAAATAAATTTGAAGATGCTTTAAAATTAGTAGATACTACATCTAGCTATGCGTTAACTGGTGCTGTTTTAGCACAAGATAGATATGCAGTTGAATTAGCAACTCAAAAACTGCGTAACAGTGCTGGTAATTTTTATATTAATGACAAACCAACAGGTGCTGTTGTAGGCCAGCAACCATTTGGAGGAGCAAGAGCAAGCGGTACCAACGATAAAGCAGGTAGTGCGTTAAACCTATACCGTTGGTTAAGTGCAAGAACAATTAAAGAAACATTTAATCCACCAACGGATTATAGGTATTCATTTTTAAATGAAGAATAAAATATGCGATTTGTAACACTTTGTATGCTACTTCAAATTTTATTTATGCATGTAGTGGCACAAAAAACATATAAAGTTGAATTTAGTCATAATAAAGTCTTTAAAATGGAGACAGGGGAGTTTAAAAATTATAGTAGAACAACTAAAATGTTTTTTAACGATTCTGCACTTTTATACTATGGAATTCCCAATGGAAGTAAAAAGGATAAATATGGGAATAAAGAAATAGTAGGCGAAAATCTAATTCATCATGGAATTTTTTATACAAAAAATGATAACGCATTATACGATGAAATTGCATGGCCTGAAAATACTAATGTATTATTAAAACGAGCATTTAAAGATTCTTTAAATTGGGTATTTACCGAGCAATATAAAAGTATATGTAACTATAAATGCAAAATGGCTTATGCGGTTTCTAATTTAGATACAATTATGGTGTGGTATAACAGCGAATTAGGAACTAATTTCGGACCTTTTTATTTTTGTGGATTGCCTGGAGTTGTTTTGGAAGTAGTAGATCAAACAAATACTACACATATCTATGCCAAAAAAATTGAAGAAACGTCCCAAGTTTTGGTATTCCCAAAAAAAAACAATGGCATAATAACAAATAATGAATTTTTTGAATCAAATAAGTCAAAGCAAGGAAATACATTTCGAAAAATTACTAACATTACAATAAAAAAGAAACCCAGAACATTTTACTAATGCAAATACTTCTCACATCTCAGCAACTTCATCTTTCCTTAAACAGATTATCACATCAGTTAATTGAAAATATAACAGACTGGGAAAATGTGGTTTTCATAGGCTTACAACCCCGTGGTATTCATGTAAGCAATAAAATGATTGATATTATTAAAAAATTAGCACCAAAAGAAAGTATTCAATATGGTATTTTAGATATTACCTTTTACAGAGATGATGTGAGAGATGAGTTGCATGTAGCCAATACCACCGACATTCCTTTTTCTATCGAAAACAAAAAAGTAATTTTAATTGACGATGTATTGTACACAGGTAGAACTATTAGAGCAGCCTTAGATGCCCTTCAAGACTTTGGCCGTCCCCAAAAAG
>JAGNRZ010000054.1 GCA_017988335.1 Ferruginibacter sp. | reverse complement strand
CCTTGCTCCAAAATCCAAGCTACCTTCACTAATATCCTTATCATTCTCCTTTCCATTAAACCCATACCTATAGCTGCTATTAACGGTGTATTTACGGTTAGGCATATTCATCCCAAAGGGATAGTAATCTTGTGCCGTAATTACCTCTGCAATATAGTAGCTACCTGCCGGTGGTAATGGTACACATTCAGGCAGGTTAGGGTCGGTAAAGGCTACAAAATTATCGCCATCGTTACTAGCAAAATCGTTGGGCAAAAAGTTAATTTCTATCCTTGCTTTGTACTGGGTTTCGGTACCACGGGTATATACATTTAATATATTGGGGTATGTACCGGGCTGGCAACCGTTATTGGGTTGTGCTAGTAGCTTTTTATCGCTTACGGTGGCTAGTACATTGCCTAAGTGGTTGGTAAGCTCATAATGGCGGCTACCTATGGCTGTAGCATCGTAAGGGCTTGGTATAGTGCCGTCCATTGTAATGTTAGCGTTCCATACACCTAGGCGGCTGCTTCCGTATAGGTTTTGTTCCTTCCATGTCCACTGGGCTACATCTACTTGTTCGTACACAGCCATGGTATTACCTGTAGCATCTCTAAAATAATAAGTGGTAGTGGCCTCGTTATTTTTAGTAACGGTTTTGCTTATACGATTACCACTTGGGTCGTAACCATATTCTATCAAAGAGCCATCTTGCTTGGCAATACTACGTATTTTTCCGTAAACCGATCCTAATTTACGGTTAGTATTTAACAGTATTGATAAAAATACAGGTATTGTAAACGCAAACTTAATAGTACCAGTTGGTTTTAATAGTGTTGAAAAAATTGAATTTGTATTGTCTGATATAAGAATGGTTAATACTTGCACACCCATTATTATTAATTATCCAGGAGGCTGGAGTAGTTCAATACCATGTAATAATTGTAATTTATCGTTTTTAAATTATCCATTTAATGCAGCATTAATTGGTGTTTGGCCAACGGGTGCAATTCCAACTTCAACTATTACAGATCCAATTAGTACTTTGTCTTGTCCTAAAATAGGTTTTCACGTCAAGATGAAAAGAGGGCGAAGAACACAAAGAGGTTTGAAAAAGAGGTTGGTGCAAATGGTGGGTAAAGATGCCCAAAGATTTGCAGATGAACGTAATGGTTATTTATCTTTTTACTTAAAAAAGATAATAACTAACAACGGTTGCCACTGAAGTACCACAATGACCAATGCTTGTAACCCAATAATTTTTCTTTCCTTTGTTAAAAAATATTTATGCCTGTTATTTTACCTGTTAAGGGTGTAATGCCCAGTTTTAATGATACTTGTTTTATTGCACCTAATGCTACTATTGTGGGAGATGTGGTAATGGGTGAAAATTGTAGCGTATGGTTTAATGCTATATTACGTGGCGATGTAAATTTTATACGATTGGGAAGCAAGGTAAATGTGCAAGATGGGGCTGTTATACATTGCACATACCAAAAATTTGGTACAACTATTGGAAATAATGTTAGCATTGGACACAATGCAATTGTGCATGGATGCGTTATAGATGATAATGTGCTGATTGGGATGGGAGCTATTGTGATGGATAATGTGCATATTGGTAGTAATAGCATTATTGCTGCTGGTGCTGTGGTGCTTGAGAACACTGTGGTTGAAAGTGGTAGTATTTATGCTGGAGTACCTGCCAAAAAAGTAAAAGATATTAGCCAAGAATTGATAAATGGCGAAATAAATAGAATTGCTAATAATTACATTATGTATAGCGGATGGTTTAAAGAGGGTGAGTAGTGAGTGGTGAATGGTGAATTTTACATAGTTTTTTCTATATAGAGCAATTTAGTTTTAGTGAGAGATATTGAAGAATATATTTTAACTTTAATGTATGAAAAAGATATTAGTTGCTTTAATTACTGTTTGCTTTTTGATGAGTAGTTGTTTTATTTTTAAGAAAAAAGATAAATATGGTTGCCCTACTGATGGTAGAAATGTGGGTGCTGAAAAAATTGCTAGTGGCGATGAAAAAGCTATTAAAGCTGCTAATAAAGCTAAATATAGAGGTGGTAGAAAGAGCTATGGTGAGTGATTTGAATAGCTTTCTGAAGATTGAATTTATAAAACCAATATATCTATGTGTTACCATTTAAAAACCCAAAACGGCGGTACTGAAGCTGTTATTGACGACAATTGCGGCATAATTAAATTTTATTCGATTGCCAGCACTCTCAGCAAAGAATTAAAAGTAAAATTTTTGAATCAGGTGGATGATACTGATATACTTGATTGGGATTTTACTTATAAGAAAAACTTTTTAACGCTTCATTACAGTGTTTTTAATGGAGTTAGCATTTTACCACAAAAAATAAAAGCAACTAACGCAAAAATTAATGTGGTTAAGGAAGTAGCTAATTTTTTGGAGAAAAGGGCATATTGATTTTTTAATTCCTCCCGCTGATTACGGAGATGGCGGAGATTTCCAAGACAAATGATTTAGTATTTTTTATCATCTATGCTGTCTAAAATGTTGCGATAGCTAATGTATCGTTCTGGATGAACTTGATTAGTGTTTACTGCGTTTTTAACAGCACAGTTAGGTTCTTCAGTGTGCATGCAATTGTTGAACTGGCAATCGTTTATTAAGGCTTTCATTTCTGGGAAATAGTGGGATAATTCTTGCTTTGGTATATCAACTAAGCCTAACTCTCTTATACCAGGTGTATCAATTATTTTTCCGCCGCCTTGAACAACATCGAGAGGCAAGTCATACATTTCGGCAAACGTAGTGGTGTGCATTCCTTTACCACTCCAGCCACTTACATCCTTTGTTTTTAAGTTTTTAAGTGGAAATATTTTATTTAAAAAAGATGATTTACCTACGCCGCTATGTCCACTAATTAAAGTAGTTTTGTTTTGAAGTAGTTCTATTAATTCACTTACGCCTTCATCTTTTTCTACACTAATTTTTTTTACGGTGTAGCCAATTTTTTCGTACATATTTTTTAATTCCTCAAATCTTTCTTCTTCTTTCTTTTTATATAAATCGGCTTTGTTAAATACAATAATTGTGGGTATATGAAAACTTTCGGATGAAATTAAAAAACGATCAATAAAGCCTTGTGAAGTTTTGGGGTCTTTAAGCGTAGCAAATAAAAGGCTTTGGCTTAGGTTAGAGGCTATTATGTGATGCTGATGTTTATTGGCTGGAGAAACTCTTGTGATATAATTTTCTCTTTGGTGAATTTGCGTAATGGTAACCGAAGATTCTAATTCGTTTTCCATTTCAATTTCTACCTTATCGCCTACTGCTATTGGATTAGTGCTTGTTAATCCATCTATTTTAAATTTACCTAAAATACGGGCATTAAATTGTTGACCGTCATCGTTTTTTACAACGTACCAGCTACCTGTGGATTTATAGACGGTTGCTTTCATTTATTTGATTACACTAATTGCTGTATTCATTTTTACTTTATAATGTATGAAACTTTAATTCCTATATGCTGACCTGCAAAGGGATAATCTGGATATATATACGTTCCGCTAATTAAACCTAATTGAACTTTTTTTGATATTTCATAGTCAACGTCCACTCTTAATGGAATAGCTAAATCACCTTTACCACCTGAAGTTTCAAATGTAAACCCTCCATTTGCTAAATCAATTGGATAAGAAAAAGATTCTGTGATAATGCCTATTCCTGCTCCCAAACGGATAGCAAATTTCCTTTTAGCTAAAAGTTTATACTTGTATAATACAGAAAAAAAGGTAGTTCTTGCATCGGCATTAGTGTGTTTTTCAAAACCTGGTGTAGAAATTGGAATTGGTGATGTTACTCGAATGCTATCATAATACCTAAATTGCCCAGAATTAAAATCTGCACAAATAGAGTGTCTATTTGTTATTGAATAATCAAAACCTAAATTATAAAATTGTCTTGCCTTTGCGTTTGTATAATATTGGGTATTAAAAAAACCTGTGGAAATAGATATTTTCAAATCTTTTTTCTCTTGTGAATATGACATTTTATTAAAAAAAAATAACAGTATTAACGGAAAAAAAAATTTATTCATAATATTTAAAAGGGTTTATTAAAATACTATTACACCAACATTGTTACAGGATTTTCCAAAAACTTTTTAAGTGTTTGTAAAAATGCCGCTCCTACAGCACCATCAACGCTACGATGATCGCAACTTAATGTAAGCTTCATTACATTAGTTACACCAAAGCCATCTCCTTTTTTTACTACTTTTTCGCTTATAGCACCTACTGCTAGTATTGCACTATCGGGTGGGTTAATAATGGCGGTAAATTCTTCTATACCCATCATACCTAAATTAGAAATAGTGAATGTATTGCCACTAAATTCGTTAGGCTGCAATTTTTTATCTTTTGCTTTTGCATATAATACGTTTGCATCGGCAGCAATTTGCGATAACGTTTTAGTATCTGCAAAACGAATGACTGGAACAATTAATCCATCGGGCATTGCCACTGCACTACCTATGTGAATATGATGATTATGACGTATAAAATCTCCCATCCAACTACTATTAACATCTGGATGCTTACGTAAAGCCATAGCCGAAGCTTTTATAATCATATCATTAAACGATATTTTTACTGGGCTTACTTCATTCATGCTAACTCTGGAAGCTATGGCATTATCCATATTAATTTCCATTGTTAAATAAAAATGCGGAGCAGTAAACTTGCTTTCGCCAAGACGACGAGCAATTACTTTACGCATTTGTGTAACAGGTGTGTCGGTAAAACTTTCCTGACTTGTGGTGGTAAATTGTTGGTTGATAGTTGGTCGTTGGTCGTTGGCGGTTGATGATTGTGTTGACGGAGTATAGCTATCAATATCCTTCTTAGTTATTCTTCCGCCATCGCCGCTACCGCTTACTTGTGTTAAATCAATGCCTTTATCAGCCGCAAGTTTTTTGGCAAGTGGTGAGGCTTTAATGCGTTGGTCGGTGGTGGTTGATGGTTGGTTGTTATTAGTTGATGATTGATTATTGGTGGCAGCTTGTTCTGTTGCTACTGGAGCTGGTGAACTTGCAACATTTGATTGTCCAGCTTTTTCAGCTGCTACATAAGCACTCACATCAGTACCTGCTTTACCAACAATAGCAATTATTTCATTAATTTTTGCTGCATTACCAGCTTCTACACCTATGTATAAAAGTGTTCCATCTTCGTAACCTACTACTTCCATAGTGGCCTTATCTGTTTCTACATCTGCTAAGGCATCGTCTGCCTTAACTGTATCACCTACTTTTTTATGCCAAGCTACAATTTTTCCTTCTGTCATAGTATCGCTTAAAAGCGGCATACGTATTTCTTTGGCACCTGCAGGGAGAGAAACGGTTTGGGGTTTGGGGTTTTCTGTTTTTGGAGCTTCTGGTACTGCATTGTTTTCTTTTGTTGTTGCAGCCTTATAATCGCCAGTTGGAGCATCAAGCAAATGCTTATAACCTTCCCCAGCCTTTCCTACTATGGCAATTATTTGATTAACCTTTGCGGCTTCGCCAGCTGGTACGCCAATGTACAACAATGTACCATCTACATAACCATTTACTTCCATTGTGGCTTTATCGGTTTCCACATCTGCTAATACATCATCTGCCTTTACTACATCGCCAATACTTTTATTCCATGCTATTATCTTCCCTTCTGTCATTGTATCGCTTAATAGCGGCATACGTATTACTTCAGCCATATTATTATTTGTTTCTATTTATAAATTGAGCTGTGAAATTACGGCAAAATTGCCGAAAACATACAACTGTGGAATCAATAATCTAACTCTAACCGTAATCTATCTTTTAACTCCTTTACCATGGGGTATTCTTCAATAATTTTTAAATACTGTTCTTTAGTATTTAGAGGCTTTTCGGTGGGTTCGGCATTTTGTTCAGTTTCTACAATTACTACATTGTAAGTAAGTGCTTTATTGCCAAAATAATTTTGAAGATGTTCTATTAGCAACGCCCTTTCTTGCTCAATAAATTTTTGTTGAATATTGTTTTCGGTAATAATTTCTATGCTATCGTTACTAACCACATTTAGTTTTGCCATTTTAAAATTGGTAACTGCACTGTGGTTTTTTCTATCTTCTAATTGCTGTATAAAAATGCCCCAAGCTACGTACAAATCTTCTTCGGTTAATGGTTTTACTGTAGCAACCCCTTTTGATTGCTCTGCAATTTTTTGGCGAATTTTTTGTAGGGAAGATATGCCAGTTTTAGGTTCGGCAATTACAGTATTTGATACCGCCTGTGGTTTTGCAATAGGCTTTTCCGCAGGTTTTTCTATAACTAATTTAGCCTCATTTTGTACTGGCTGCATTGTTGGAGGCACAACAGTTTCAATTTGATTTTTAACAATACGAATAGGCTGTATTGCTTTAAAATTAACTGCTTTAGTTGTTTCCGTTAGTTTTTTTTTTATTAAATCGCCGTTGGCAGAAGTTAATTCAATAGCTTGGCTTAGATATGATAGTTTAATTATGGCTAACTCTACATGTAACCTTTTATTACGAGCCTGCTTATAGTTTATTTCGGTATCGTTTAATATGTTTAAAGCTGCTACCAACCAAGCTCCGTTAATTTTTTGAGCAGCTTCTACATATTTCTCTTTAAAATCATCTGCCACTTGTAAAAGTATAGCAGCCCTTGCATCTTTACTTACTAAAACATTGCGTATAAATTCGGCAAAGCCTTCTACCACTGTATCTGCTTCAAACCCTTTAGCATTTATTTCATCAAACAACAACATAGCATCGGCCAGTTGTTGCTGTTGCATAAAGTTTAATAATTTAAAATAATAATCTTCATCTAAAATATTTAAATGCTCAAGTGTATTACTATACGTTAATTGCCCATTGGTAAAGCTTACAATTTTATCTAAAATGCTTAACGAATCTCTCATGCAGCCTTCGCTCTTTTGTGCAATTATGTGTAAGGCTGTTTTTTCGGCTTTTATATCTTCCTTATCGCAAATTTCTTGCAAATGCTCTACCGTATCGGCGTTGGTTATTCTTTTAAAATCAAAAATTTGACATCTACTTAAAATAGTAGGCAAAATTTTATGCTTTTCTGTTGTAGCTAAAATAAAGATGGCATAAGGCGGTGGCTCTTCCAATGTTTTTAAAAACGCATTAAAAGCGGCAGAACTTAACATGTGCACCTCATCTACAATATATACTTTGTACTTACCGGCTTGTGGTGCAAAACGTACTTGCTCTACCAAACTACGTATATCATCTACACTATTATTACTTGCAGCATCAAGCTCATGTATGTTCATTGAATTACCTGCATCGAATGATACACAACTGTTACAAGTATTGCAAGCCTCACCTTCCTTTGTTTGATTTTCGCAATTGATGGTTTTGGCTAAAATTCTTGCACAGGTAGTTTTACCCACACCCCTTGGCCCAGTAAATAAAAATGCATGAGCCAATTGATTATTAGTAATAGCATTTTTTAATGTGGTAGTAATATGAGCCTGCCCCACCACAGTACTAAAATTTTGCGGACGATACTTACGAGCCGATACGATGAATTTATCCATATACCCCAAACCCCTAAAGGGGCTTTAAAAGCCTTTTAATTAATTAAAGACTGCAATTTAATGATAGTTTACTAACTAATCTACGTTAATATTGGATGCCTAGCAAACTCCTTGTTTCTATCGAATAAATAGCGGTAAGTTGCTAAATTTCTGGTACGGAAAGTATCGCCGAAGTTTTCGGCTACGTTTACCATTTTAGGGTTAAAATCGCCTATCCATTGCATTTCGTATTGAGTGTATTGTTTAGGAGGTGCTTGTACAATCTTTGCACTTTCTCCTATTAAGTAAGCATCTACCCCTTTGCCTTGCCACTCTGGCACTACGCCAAATACTAAACCGTTAAATTTTTTGGTAGGCTTAAATTTTTGTAAAAACACAAATTTTAACTTTTGCAGCAAGCCAAATTTACCATTCATGTGTTTAAAATATTGATTTAAATCGGGTAAGTTTAAAAACATGCCAATTGGCTCATTTTTATAATAGGCGAAATAAACAATTTTTTCATCCATTACTGGTTTCATCTTTTTAAACAACAGCAAGGCTTGCTCTTTTGGCATTTGTTTTAATCCGCCATGCCCAGCCCAAGCTTTATTGTACACCGTTGCAAAATCGCTGGCAAATTTTTCTAAATTGTTTTTTTTGATGGTTGAAAAACTAAAATTAGCATCTTGGCTTAATGCTTTATGCCTTTCAATAACTTTAGGTGATAAGGGAGCTTGTGGATTAAAGCCAAAACAAATTTGATTAAAGAAAACTTTAAACCCATAGTTTTCAAATAACTGAACATAGTAAGGCGGATTATAGTTTAAGCAATAAAGTGGCGGATGAAACCCATCTGTAACCAAACCCCACCATTTATCTCTTTCACCAAAATTTATAGGCCCATCCATCGCCTGCATACCTTTTTGTTGCAACCAATTTTTTGCTGTATCAAACAATAGGTTTGCAGCTTCTTGATTATTAATACATTCAAAAAAACCCATACCGCCAACTTCTACATCATCCCCTTTGTTTTTGTATTTAGTGTTTACAAATGCGGCCACTCTGCCAATTAATTCTCCGTTATCGTTTCGCAAAATCCATCTTTCAATTTCGCCAAATCGAAAGGCTTTATTCTTTGCTTTATCAAAAACATCGTTAATATCTTTGTCTAATGGCCTAATCCAATTTGGATCGTTTTTATTAATAGTTACCGCTACTTGAATAAATTGTTGAGCTACTGGCGGTGTATTTACTGGGATGATTTGCATGGAACAAAAATAGTAAAAAAGGATGAGCCAGTTTTTGACTGGCTCATGCCATTATAAACATTATAAAACTATCTCACCAATATAAACCTCATCTTCAGTATCTTTTTTCATTTGCATGGTAATTATCTTACGCTCTTCTTTTGGTGTACCATAATACAAATAGATTTCTGCCATTATTGTAGTTGGCCCTGCAATGGTTACTTGTGCATCACTATAATAATCCATTTGAATTTTATATTTTCCTTTTACTCCTTTTTTAAGAATGAACTGTTCTGGACCAAAGCCTTCTGTAAAATCATCCGATATTCTACCACCAATTGCTGTAGATTTATTTTGATAAAAACATTTTTCGCCATTAGGATCTGTTACCCATAAATCTATATCCGTATTATTTTTATTCCAATTCAATACAATTCTTACATCACAACTTAAATCAGTTATTAGCTCTTTTTTTATACTCTTTGTATTTATTTGCTTTTTTTGCGAATGAATTAATCTGTTTATTTCTACTAGAAAAATTTCTTCTATTCCTTCGTACATTTCACTCATTTCTTCACTGTAGCTTTTATTGAGACCTTCATACAGAATATCTAGTGCTTTTTGATATTGTCCAATATCTTCTAAAGCCAAAGCATAGTCTCTATAGCTCTGTGGCTCTAAAGGCCTTAGCTCAAGCACTTTTTTAAATGCCGACACCTCTGCATCATAGTCGCCAGCTTCTTTTAATTTATAGCCTAGCATTTTGTACAATTCGTAATTAGCATTTTCCATTTCGGCTAAGTTGCTTAAAATTTTTAGTCCTATTTCTTTTTCACCTATTTTTAGAAAATACCCTGCTACATCAAAAAAGTATGTAGGTTTATGAATAAAAAAATCTCTCATTTCAATATATTTATCATAACGTTTTTCTTTACTTGACTTTTTTAGTTCTTTTATATAATCTATAATATTGATATCATATACATTTTCTCCGCTCTTAATAACTGAATCCAATTTGCTTTGCATTACCGTTATGGAGTTGCTAGAATTGTTTTTAGTACTTACTACAAATACACCGTTAGATGCATCTGAGCCATAAATAGCCGACGCACCTGCACCTTTTAATATAGTTACATTATCTATATCAGATGGATTTAATCTAGCTAAGTAGGCATTATCTACTATAATACCATCTACTACTATTAATGCTTGGTTATTACCCAATATAGAACGATTACCACGAAGTGTAACACGTACTTGAGGGTTAACCCCATTGTCTACAGTTTGAATATTTAAACCAGCTACTTTACCAGCTAATCCTGTTGCAGCATTAACAACTGATGCTTGATTAAGTTCTTTAACAGTAACAACAGTGGTTGCTGTACCTACCTCTCTTGATTGTCTTTTAACAAAACCACTAGATACTACCACTTCAGATAGTACAGTTTTAGAAGCTTGTTGTAAAGCATAAGTTCTGTTTTCGCCAGCTTCAACCGTAATAGGGTCGTAACCAGCAGAGGAAATGGTAATTTGTTGTGTGGTACTCTTTACTCTTAATGAGAATAAACCACCTGCGTCCGCTTGTGTTTTGTTGTTTGTTCCAGCTTCTGCTACAGTGGCAAATGGAACTGGATCTCCAGAAGCGTTACGAACAACCCCAGAAACTGTGATATTTCTATTATTATTGCTGCTTTGATTGGGAGTTGGTCTTAGTGCAGCAACATTACTACTTTGTTGTATCTCGTTTTGAGGTGTCTTTTTAGGTAATTTTACTGCAACTTTTGGCAAAGGATTATACCATTTTTTTAAACCTTCTATAATTTTTAACGAGGTATTAAAATTATCATTATCCTTAGATACAACATCGCCAACCCTTTGTTTAATTATCCTTTGATATTCTTCTCTAAACTCTGCTGGCGGCTGTATTTGATACTGCAAATAATCATTTAATGTTTCTAATACAATTAATGAAGTATTACGGGTTACAATACCAAATTGCTTTCCTATGTTTTCAATTACTGTCTTATTTTTTTCATAGTTTATATCTAACTCAACTATCTTTTTTTGTGCGTAAATTTTTGTTATATCAAAATCTTTACACAAATCATCTTCTGCATTTATCCTAATACTTTTTTCATAAGTAACTTTATTACCATAACCAAATTGCAAAGTAATTTCTTCTATATCGTCCTCCATTATACCTGCAACAGAAAAATTTTGCACTACTGGTACTGATAAAGAAGGGTAATTTTCTTCGATTCCATTTCTATTTTTTATACCCAAGAAGCAATAAGACTCTGTAGTTAATTTTTTAATTGCTGAGATGCTATCATCTTTTACTAAATCAATAAGCTGTCCGCCTGTTTTTAGTGTTAGGTAATGCAGAAAACTATAATCAGCTGTAGTGGATGAATTGATGCAATATATTGGTGTGTTTTTATACTGCATTGTGCCATTACCAATGGTTTGATGACCATCGCTTACTAAAATAAATTCATCAGCAACAATATTTTTAAAATTTAAGTTTCCAAAATTTGTGCCGCCATCATAAACTAAAGAGTCAATATCTTTTTTGAGGCTACTCCATTGCCCATTTTGTACTAAGTGTTTCTTAATAGCACTTGCCTTATTATTGAAACGTTGAAATAAAATAGTTGCATTATTTACTTTTTTAAAATAAGCATCTAAAATGGCTATTTCTTTATTGATGTTTCTTCCAGCACCACTTAAGGATTCATCCCAAATTAATGCAATTGTTTTGGGCATTATTTTTTCAACTTCGCTTTTTTGTATAGTAGTATTAATTAAAAAACAGTATTTACCTTCAAAGGGTTGAAGCATTACTTCTGCTACATCTGCAGCTTTTGGAATATCAAATGAAAGAGAGAAATTGGGGACATAATTTTTCTTTGTAAAAATAGCTTTGTAGTTATTTTGCTGTTTATCAAAACTAATATTTTCATTTGTTGAAAGATTAAAAATGGGCTGGGTAAGACTTTGAATTACAGAAATATTTAAAGAAAAATCATTAACAGTATCTTTTAGATTTAAGGGTAATTTATACTGAATCATACTGCTTACTTCTTTAGGTAATTCTTCATTGTAGCCAATTATTACCGTACGGCTTCCATTAGCAGGTATAGGGTAAATTCTTGTCCTAAACACATTACCATCTAATTTTTCTAATAACCCAGGGTCAACTCTTCGTCTTTCTATTGCTTCAAAAGTGGCTGTTCCTTTTGCTCTATCTACTGGCACAGCTTCTCTCATTTTTCCATTAATATCAAGTGCATATCTACTTACACTTAATCCTTCCTTTAAAGGAAAATTTAAGTTGCCTTCCAAAATTCTATTGGTTGTATTTTTAAATGTCATTTGCCAGTTGGTAGTTGCAATAGACCCACATACACTAATATCTATTTTTAGAGATTCTAAATAAACCCCTTCATTTGTTTTACCATTAATAGTAAGTTCTGGTGCTTGTGCTACGGAATAAATAAATGAAATGGTAGCAAAAAGTGTGATTAAAATAATTTTTCTCATAAAGTAATTTTATGAAGGATGTACTTTTTGAAAAAATTACATAACCATTTAGCAAAAAAATTTATTCTCTAATTATTTTATAGCATTATTATTGGGACAATTAAACTATTTAGTTTAAATTTATGCCTAACATAGTATTATGAGAAAGTTTATTATTTTTTTGTTGCTATTAAGCATAGTTAGTGTATTTATTGTAAGCTGTAAAAAAAGCGATCCTACACCTGTTGCTCCTCCTATAAACCCTTGCGATACTATTGTAATTAATACTATTGCTAGCAAAGGATACACTATTACAGGGCAAGCGTTAGGTACTATTACAGTAACATCACCAATTGGTAGCAATTTTAGTTATAGTGTTAATGGCACAAGCTTTCAGCCCTCTCCTAACTTTTTTAATTTAGCTGCTGGCAATTATAATGTTATTACAAAAAATAATTTAGGCTGTAAGGATACCGCAACTGTTACCATTTTAGGTTATGGTCCCAAATATTATGCAGTAAAAAATATTATTAATGGCTATTGTGGACCCTGCCATTTAAATGGTGCTGTAAGCGGAGGTAAAAATTTTGATGATGATGCTTCAATTACTAGTAGCTGGGATAGAATAAAAGCTAGAGCAGTTGATAATTTACCCACTCAAATGCCTCAAACACCTAATGCTCCGTTAACTGCACAAGACAAACAAAAAATTACTGATTGGGTTAATGCAGGGCATAGAACAACTGATTAATCTTTGATTTGGTGATTTTTGATTTGGTGATTTTTTTACCACAAAGCACACAAAGGAACACAAAGATTGTTTTTGCTAATTAACAGAATTAGGAATAATTAATTTGCATTAAACCAATAATAAAATACTATCTCACTTTCAACATAGGTCTTACTTGTTGGTCGGTTCCATTTTGCAACCTTGCATAGTAAATACCTGTTGGTAAATGAGAAGCATCGAAGGTAACGGTGTATCTTCCTGCAGTTGGATAATCTTTTTCCATTAAATTAACTAACAATCTACCAGCTGTATCTATAATTTGTATTAAGGTATGACCACCAGCTGTATTAAATTCAATAGTAGTTTTATTTGTAAATGGATTAGGATAGTTTGTAATTGTTGTTTTACCAGATGGATTTGGCGGCGGTGTCGTTGCTTTACACAATCCAGCTTTTATTAATGGCAAATTTTGTAATGTAGCATTTACAGATGGTGGAAATAAACTATCCACCGTTGCTTTTGGCAAACAAAACCAGTTTTCTAACAGTGTGGCATAAATGCTTCTAAAATCGTACTGCATAGGTACATTATCATTAACACTTGCATTGGCTGGTATAGCAGGGTTATTACCCAATACACCACCTTGTACTGGCTTTCCAAACACAAATAATGGGGCAGCAGCACCATGGTCGGTACCTACGCTGCTATTACTTTTAATACGCCTTCCAAATTCGCTATATGTCATTCCTACTACTCTATCTTCAGTACCTAAAAAAGCACAATCATCTTGAAAAGCTTTAATAGCATCACTAACTCTACCTAACAAAGTAGCATGTGTACCCACTGTTGTATCGGCTACTGTAGTTTGTAAACTATGGTTATCAAATCCACCAAAACTTACCATATACACTCTAGTTTTTAAACCGCCTTTAATTAATCTTGATACAATTTTTAATTGATCGGCAAGGCTATTATTGGTTGGATAAGGAGCTTGTTGTGTTACTCTATTTGATGCTGCTATAATAGTGCCAGCATATTGCTGTGTTTGCCTTGCTACTGTACGTATAAAGCTTAACTCTTTACCAGCCTTGGTTGCAGGCACAGGGTCGCTAGTACCATTTACTAGCTGATAAAAATTAGTAGCACTTGTAATACTCATAGCCATATTTACACTTGGCCCTTGAGTAGTAAGTGTAGCCGTAGAGCCAATTTGTATAGCTAATGGATCTGCCATATCTGTATTTGGATATCCATTAGGGAAATTTGGATATTCGTAATTTAAATATCTGCCAGCCCAGCCACTAAAAACTTCTTGATTACTGTTGCTTGCCGTCATCCAAATATCTGTTGCTCTAAAATGAGAAAAATTAGGTTGTGGATAACCAACGGCCTGCATTACTTTTAGCTTATTATCATTATACATAGTTTGCAAACCAGTCATACTAGGATGCAAGCCAGTTTTATCGTAACCATTTAAACGTAAAATCCTATTTTCAGGTATAGCAATATTTGCTCTTGCCGCATTGTACAAATTATAGGTATCAATAGGTATCACCATATTCAAACCATCGTTACCACCAGATAGTTGAATAATTACCAATACATGATCGGTATCTGTACCAGTACCCATTAAAGCTTGTACAATTGGAGAATCAACGTTTAATGCTTTTACAGCATAACCACTTATTAATGCTGGAACGGCTGCTGCAACTGATTTTCCTAAAAATTCTCTACGTTTCATAATAAAGATGTTTGATTTTTTGATGTTTACCTTTTTAATTTTTGTAACACCCAAAAAATAGCTTTTCAATAATTTTAAAAACCGATTTAGCTTTTGAAGATTTGATTTTATTAAAATCACAAATCATCAAATCTCATATTTAACTCAATTGGTATTCACTTAAGTTCATTAAATATCTAAACAAATCTTTTAATCTTGTATTTACAATATTAAAATTGGCAGTTGTGGGATTGGCTATATATGCACTCCAAGCATTTGTCCAATAATAATCGTATAACTGATTACTTAATAGCATTTGCGTTTTCATTTGTGCCTTTGTTTGTGGTGATACTTGAATACGATAAAAGTATTTCAACGCATCTTCCAACAAATCGTTTGGATTGCCTGGGTTGCTAAATGTTTTTGCAACAGCTGTAAAATCAAACTGCATTCTAAATCCATTACGGCTATAGCCTGTATTGGTCATTACATCTGTAAACTGATTACGCTTAGGCAATGTATCTGTAGTAACCCATAGTTCATGAAATGAAGGCTCTTGATAATATGCTGGAATACCAGAAACATTTGGAGGGTCGTGTAAGTTTAAGCCCATATTAACCATCCATGAGTATAATGTATTCCAATGTCCGTAGCTTGTATCCCAATCTGTTTGCAAAGGCATTTTTACTTCGTATTCTCTCATGGCACCAATAACAATATCCACAGGTGTTTTTATTACACAACCTTGATTTGCTACATCAAAAAAGTGTTCACTTTTAAATAAGGTAGTTAGTACTGGTTTAATATCATAATTACTACTACGGAAAATATCTGCTAACGGCGTAATTACATTTGCTTCTGTAGCGGCATCAATTTCGTAATACACAAACCAGCGATAAAATTTACGAACTAAAAATTTTGCTACTTCGTTTTGAGCAAAAATCATGTTCAATAAATCATTTATTTCTAAATCGCCTGCTGTAGCACCTGTTCTACCAGTAACAACTGTATTATTATAAAAGGATGAAAACTGTTTGTTTGCAGTACTATGCCTGTTTATGTTAAAAAAGCTTTGGTAAGTAGTGCCATTAACTTGCCAGCCTGTTAACACTTTTGCAGCTTCTTTTACATCACTTTCTGTGTATTTGCTATCTACCCCTTTACCCAACGTAAATAATTCTTGTAACTCTCTACCATAGTTTTCATCGGGTGCAGTAGCAGTATTTAAGTAACCATTTAAGTATCGTAACATTGACACATCTATAGTAATAGCTTTTACCATTTGCTTAAAATTACCTAACACGTTTTGGCGTATAGTATTATGTTGTTTATATACCCAATTTGCAATACCTACATCACTAGCTTCGTTTCCAAAATGATCTACCCAAAACAATTGCATTTTTTCTCTAATGCTTCTATCTTGATTAAGCATTACTCCTGCCCACCATTTTTTGTAAGATGCTCTTCTTTGACTTTGCACCGTTCCATCTCCATTAATATCATTTACCCAAGTAGTGCCTTGTGGAATATTGCCATCTGGTGTACCTGGTTGTGTACTGGTAACATACTCTTTAATTGGAGGTGTTGGGTTTGGTGCTGTAGGATTCATTAATTCATCAACAGCTTGCCCTACTGTTTTGGTTAAAAAATAATCTACATCGGCTTTTTTTGCACCAAACATGGTACGTTTTAGCAAATGGATAACTTCATTAGTTGTCCAAACACCATTGTAAGGGTTAATACCACTTAGCGTTCTTGCAGGAGATACCACAGGAGCTACAATTTTTTTTGGCTTTGATTTTGTAGCCGTAAGAAAGTCTCTTCTATCCATAGCAGTTTATTTATAGTACTATAAAATATGACAATAATTTTGGGGTAAGGTTTAAAAAGGATAAAACTTACACCAATTAGACATTAAATCTATCTTTTAAAAAGTTGTCAGGTTGAGCTTGTCGAAACCGGGTTCAAATAACCATACCGCCTTCGACAAGCTCAGGCTTGTAAATGTTTAGTAA
>JAGNRZ010000199.1 GCA_017988335.1 Ferruginibacter sp. | reverse complement strand
GGCTAAAATATATGGCATACTAGTTCCCGACCATTTCCTTGGCATTTTCTAACGCTGCGGCTGTAGGTTTTTCGCCACTTAGCATTTGAGCTATAGCTGTAATACGTTCATCAGTATTTAAAAGACGAATACTAGTTACAATTTTATCTTCCTTAATGGCTTTGTAAACAAAATAGTGTGCATTGGCCTTTGCGGCAATTTGTGGTTGATGTGTTATTGAAATTAATTGATGATTGGCAGAAAGCTCTTTCATAATATTACCTACTTGCTTTGCAGCTTCACCACTTATACCTGTATCTATTTCATCAAAAATTAATGTAGGCAATTGTAATTTTTTGGCAACCAAGCTTTTTATACAAAGCATTAAACGGCTAAGCTCTCCTCCGCTGGCTACTTTGTTTAATGGTTCAAATCTATTACTTTTATTTGCATCAAATAAAAACTCAATACTATTTTTTCCGTTTGAGTTTAGTATTATATCGTCTATCAGTATTTTTATTTGTGCATTTGGCATACCTACTTGTGCCAAAAGTGTATTTACTTTTTGTTCAAATGGCTTGGTTATTTTTTTTCTATTGATAGATACTTGCTCTGCAATTTGCTCACTTTTAATAAGCCATTCGTTAGTTTCCTTTTCTTTTTTAGCAATAGCATCAGTAATATTTAAAACATCATTTAATTTTATTTTCAACTCTTCTTTAATAGTGATTAGCTCATTTGTAGTAGTAACAGTATGCTTTTTTAAAAGCTTATAGCCAATGGCTATTTTATCACTTACAATTTGTATTCTGTCTGCACTATAATTTATGGTGTTATTTATAGTATCCAATTCATCGGCAACATCTTGTAATTCTATTTGTGCAGCTTGTAACCTTTTTTGTAAATTTTCAATATTAGGATGATATTGTGTTAAAGATTGCAGCTTACTATTAAGTGCTTTTATTTGTTGAACAATTGGTTGTTCACTCTCAGTTAATTCAAAATAAATATTACCTAGTTGTTGTTTTACATTTTCGGCATTGCTTAATAATTTTAGTTCTGCATCTAGGTTTTCTAATTCATTTTCTTGCAAATTAGCCTCGTTCAATTCATCAAACAAAAACTGGTTATAATCTAATGTGGCATTAGCTTTAGCTTGTTCTTCTTGCAAAGCCAATAATTGTTTTTTACAAGAAGTGTAACTTGAAAATGCCGTAGTAAACTGCTGTAATAATTCAGCATTATCTGCTAAAGCATCTACCACTTCTCTTTGAAAGTTATTATCACCTAATTCTAGTGCATCAAATTGTTGATGTAAATCAACCAATAAACTACTTAACTCTTTTAATTGATTTAAGTTTACTGGAGTATCGTTAATAAAAGCTCTTGATTTTCCATTAACAGCAATTTCTCTTCTCAACACTAATTCATCTTCACCATCCAATTCATTTTGCTTTAAAAAAGAATGAATGTTTTTATTTTTCTTGCCTTCAAAGTATCCTTCTACAATACACTTTTTTTCTTTTTGCTGTAGTACACTGCTATCAGCCCTATCTCCAAGTATTAAACTTATTGCACCCATTAAAATACTTTTACCAGCACCTGTTTCACCAGTAATAATATTTAGGTTTTTTGAAAAATCAATTTCTATTTCATCAATAATAGCGTAGTTCTGTATATGAAGTTTTTGTAGCATAAATTTATGTCACGAATTTAATCTAATTACATGAATTATTTTGCCACGAATTTCACAAATACACACAAATAAAAAAGCATCCCAAAAATGAGATGCTTATATTAATTTTAAAGACTTATATTTTTTTGACAACTCTCTATTTCACTTCAATCGAATCGTTCAAATCGTTATCTACCAATATACGACCGCAGTTTTCGCAAACCATTACTTTTTTACGTAGCTTAATTTCACTTTGCTTTTGTGGAGGTACTGCATGAAAACAACCACCGCATGAGTCTCTTTCTACAGCTACAACAGCCAATCCATTTTTATAATTTTTTCTAATTCTATCATAACTAAACAACAATCTTTCATCTACATGTGTTCTAGCATCATCGGCTTGTTTGTTATAATGCTTTTCTTCTTTCTCTGTTTCGCCAATAATTTTTTCTAACTCCCCTTTTTTGCCAGTTAAATTACCTTCTTTAGTTGTAATTGCTTTTTTTGCAGCATCAAGTTGCTTTGCTTTTTCTGCAATTTCTTCAGTAGCATCTTTAATATGCTTTTCACAAAGTTTTACTTCAAGCTGTTGCATTTCAATTTCTTTATTGATAGCTTCAAACTCTCTGCTATTTTTTACATTATCACTTTGTTTTTCGTATTTTTTTACTAAAGCCTCAGCTTCTTTAATACCTTCTTTCTTTTGCTCTATAAACTCTTGAATACCGTTTATTTCTTCTTCAATTCTTGTTTGACGGGCATGTAAACCTTCAATTTCATCTTCCAAATCTTTAACTTCAATAGGTAATTCACCCTTTAAAATTTGAATTTCATCCAACTTGCAATCTACCTTTTGTAAACGTACAAGTGAAGTTAATTTTTCTTCAACTGAGAAATCTGCAACTTTTGCCATAATGAATGTGTATTTTTTAGCTCCAATATTGAACAGGGTTGGTTTTAACCGCCGTTTTTAGGACGGCAAAGGTAGGGAATTTTTGCTGTAAAACCTCAGCCAATAGTTCAATTGTAAACTGCTCACTTTCCCAGTGGCCAATATCAGCTAAAACTAACTTGTTTTCTGCATCAAAAAATTCATGATATTTAACATCGGCTGTTACATAAAAATGAGCCCCAGCCGCAATAGCTGCTTTGGTTAAAAAACTACCACTTCCGCCACAAATTGCTATTTTTTTAGCCTTTTTGCCCAAAAATGGGGTGTGTTTTATCATTTTTAGTCCAAATTGTTTTTTTAGAAGTTCCAAAAAATCCTCTTCTAAAGCCTCATTTTCAAGCTCCCCTACTAGGCCGCTACCTACCGTTTGGTTTACATTATCTAAACCAATAATTTCGTAAGCTACCTCCTCATAAGGATGATTTTTTATTAATGCGTTTAATACTTGATTTTGTTTGTGAGTTTCAAAAATTACTTCTAGCTTTTTCTCTTTTTTGTAATGGCGTTCGCCGATGATACCCACCCAAGGATTTGTACCTTCCGTAGCATTAAAACTACCTATACCCTCAGCAACAAAACTACACTCCAAATAATTGCCAATAGCACCACCACCGGCAGTAAAAATGGCATCTCTTACTTTATCCGCAAACTCAATGGGAATATAGGTGTAAAGCTTTTTTAGAATGCCTGCTTTTGGGCTTAAAATTTTTCTGTTAATCAATCCCAATTTATCAGCAATTTTTGCATTTACACCATGCAGTACATTATCTAAATTTGTATGAATGGCATAAATAGCAATATCATTTTTGATGGCTGCAATTATTGTTTTTTCTACATAATTTTTGCCTGTAATTTTTTTTAATCCACTAAAAATTATGGGGTGATGAGCAACTATTAGGTTACAATTTTTTTCAATAGCTTCTTTTACCACATCTTCTGTAGCATCTAATGTGCAAATAGCACCAGTGCATTCCCAATTGGCACTGCCAGTAATCAAACCAGCATTATCGTAAGTTTCTTGTAAAGATGAAGGGGCAATAGTTTCTAAATAGTTAATTACTTCTGCAATTTTCATACTTAAAAATAAACATTTTATACTAACGAAGCTTGTATGACAAAAATATACCCCATATAGTATAATTAAAGATAAAATATCAAACTTAATCCCTTAAGGGTATAAATTTGTGATAAAATATTTAAAATAGGTTTATAAGGGTATAATTAATTAATATTTTCATATATTTACATCATAAAAGGTATAAATTTATAACAAAATGACATTATCATCATTTGTAAAACAAAAAAGAAAGCTAGCAAAAATTACCCAGCCAGAGCTTGCATTAAAGGCAAATGTAGGTTTACGCTTTGTAAGAGATTTGGAGCAAGGTAAAAAAACACTACGAATGGATAAGGTAAATGATGTATTAAAATTATTTGGAGCAGCATTAGCACCAGTAGAAAATTTATTTGATAATGAATAGAAGTGCAAAAGTATATCTGCATAACAATTTTGTAGGTATGCTAAAAGAAACAGATAGCGGTTACCAGTTTTTGTATGATGAAGATTATGTACAAAACAATGATGCATTTGCTGTAAGCAAAACATTGCCTGTACAAAAAGAGCCTTATACAAGCAATGTGTTGTTTCCATTTTTTGATGGATTAATACCTGAAGGTTGGTTATTAGACTTAGCAGAAACAAATTGGAAATTAAATAGCCGAGATAGATTTGGATTACTGCTTGCCTGTTGCAAAAACTGTATAGGTGCAGTAAGTGTTCAACCTAATAATTAAAAATGAAGAATTATAAAAATAAAAATCCACTATATGCTACCTTAAAAAATGCTGTAGCAGAAACTAGTGTATCATAT
>JAGNRZ010000053.1 GCA_017988335.1 Ferruginibacter sp. | reverse complement strand
AAGTAAATTTTTTGAATAAGTAATACAATCTTCTGCAATTAAAAAATGTAGGGTTGGTGGCATCATAGATATAACAATTGATGCTTGTTGAATTAAAGCCGTTCGTTGTTCATTATTGATAATATCTACTTTTACTGCAGTAGTAGAGGGATGATTATTTGTTTTAGCAATAATTAATTTTTCATCAGCATCCGCAATAATAACCTTCCAATCATTTTGGCTTGCATTTTCAATTAAATAGTCTATTAAAACAGTGGCAGATTTTCCGGCTCCAAAAAGCAAAATAGTGTTCACAATCGTTAATTTTTTGTGCAAGTTATTTTATTAAAATGAAGTAAAAAAACCTCACCCCAACCCCTCTCCTAAAGGAGAGGGAACTCGAAGTGGTATTTTAGTGATAGCGCTGTTCAAATGTTTTAAAAAAATGTGTAAAACACTGATATAATATACGCTTCGATAAAAGCTAAATTGTAGCAATTAGATGAACGGAGCGTCGCCACTTCGGCTTAATAGTATTGCAAAAGTTGGTAAACAAAATCAATAAAAAATCTTCTCCACAAAAGCCTGTAAAATGTGAACAAATAAGCCTTTTTTACCCCTTTTTTTACAAGGAAAAATGCTTAATTTTTTGTACTTTCGCCACACATAAAAATATATGGAAAATAACGAATTAACGAACGAAGAATTGAATAGTAATAGAGGTAAAATTATCCCTATTAATATTGAGGAGCAAATGAAAACATCCTACATTGATTACAGCATGAGTGTAATTGTAGGAAGGGCTTTGCCAGATGTAAGAGATGGTTTAAAACCTGTGCATCGTAGGGTACTTTTTGGTATGTACGAAACTGGTAACAACTACAACAAGCCATACAAAAAAAGTGCTCGTATTGTAGGAGATGTAATGGGTAAATATCATCCTCATGGTGATACAGCTATTTATGATACTATGGTACGTATGGCTCAAGACTTTAACATGAGAGAGCCATTGATTGATGGGCAAGGTAACTTTGGTAATCAAGATGGTGATCCACCAGCAGCTATGCGTTATACTGAGGTACGTATGAAACGCCTTACCGAAAGTATGATGGATGATTTGGATAAGGAAACGGTAGATTATCAATTAAACTTTGATGATAGCTTAAAAGAACCTACGGTATTGCCAACAAAATTTCCGCAATTATTGGTAAATGGTAGTAGTGGTATTGCCGTTGGTATGGCTACCAATATGATGCCTCATAATTTAGATGAAGTATTAGATGGCTGTTTAGCTTATATAGACAATAAAGAAATTACCATTGATGAGTTAATGAAGTTTGTAAAAGCTCCTGATTTTCCTACAGGCGGTATTATTTACGGCTACGAAGGCATTAAGCAGGGTTTTCATACAGGTAGAGGTAGAGTAGTGCTAAGAGGTAAAACCACAATAGAAACGGATGCTAAAGGCAGAGAAAAAATTGTAATTAATGAAGTGCCCTATCAAGTAACCAGAGATAGTTTAACTGCTAAAATAGGCGAATTGGTTGGCGAAAAAGTAATTGAAGGTATAAGTGGCGTAAATAATGAAAGTAATTTAAAAGAAGGCACTCGTATTGTAGTAGAATTAAAAAGAGATGCGGTAGCACAAGTGGTGATTAACTTGCTATATAAACATACTGATTTACAAACATCTTACGGTATTAACAATGTAGCTATTGTACGTGGTAGACCAAAAACCTTAAACCTTAAAGATTTAATAAGTGAGTTTGTAGATTTTAGAATGGAGGTTGTAACCAAACGTACTGCATACGAATTACGTAAAGCTAAAGAAAGAGCTCATATATTAGAAGGGTATATTATTGCATTAGATAACCTTGATGCTGTAATTAAGTTGATTAGAGAAAGTGCTACACCTAATATTGCTCAAGAAGGATTGATGAGCAATTTTGGTATGAGTGAAATACAGGCCAAGGCAGTACTAGAGCTTCGTTTACAACGCTTAACAGGCATGGAGATTGATAAGATTAGAGAAGAGCATGCTGAAATAATGAAGGAAATTGAACGCCTAACAGAAATATTAGGAAGCGAAAGCTTACGCTTTGATATTATTAAAGAAGAATTTAAAGAAATAAGAGAAAGATTTGGCGACCCTCGTAGAAGTGAAATTGTATATGTAGGCGATGAAATGAATATGCTAGATTTAATTGAGGAAGAAGATATGGTAGTTACCATTAGCCACTTAGGTTATGTAAAACGTACTAGTACCAGTGAATACAGACAACAACGCCGTGGTGGTAGGGGAAGCAAAGGAAGTAGCACAAGAGATGAAGATTATATTGAGCATTTATTTGTTGCAAGCACACACCATACCTTATTATTTTTTACAGAAAAAGGTAGATGCTTTTGGTTAAAAGTATATGAAGTTCCCGAAGGTGAAAAAACAAGTAAGGGTAGGGCTATGCAAAACTTAATACAAATACCGCCAGATGATAAGGTAAGAGCTATTATTGATGTAAAAGATTTTAAAGATGAAGATTATGTTAAAGGACATTACATTGTATTGTGTACTAAGCAAGGCATTATTAAAAAAACTGATTTAGAAGATTTTAGTCGTCCACGTCAAAATGGTATTAATGCCATAAATATTCAAGAAGGAGATCAATTGCTTGAAGCAAAATTAACCGATGGTAATTGTGAAATAATGATGGCGGTTAAAAGCGGTAGAGCTATTCGCTTTCCTGAAGAAAAAGTACGTAGCACTGGCAGAGGTGGTATAGGAGTGTATGGTATAGAAGTAGATGATAAAACCGATGAAGTAATTGGTATGGTTTGTGTAAATAGAGAAGATAAGAGTAAAACCATAATGGTGGTAAGTGAAAAAGGGTTTGGTAAACGTACTCCATTAATAGATGAAGATGGGGAAGATGTGTATAGAATTACAAACCGTGGTGGTAAAGGCGTACGTACATTAAATGTTACAGAAAAAACAGGGCGATTGGTTGGTTTGTTAGCTGTAAGTGAAACGCAAGATTTAATGATTACTTGTGTAAGCGGTGTTACTATTCGTATGGGTGTTGCAACTATTAGACCACAAGGTAGAGCCACACAAGGAGTAAAATTAATACGTGTAGATGAAGGTGATTCTATAGCTGCAGTTACACAAATAGATGAACAAGAAGATGAAGTAGAAGTTATAGAAGGAGAAAACCCGGCAACTACGGAGAACACTGAAAATACTGGTAGTGTAGAAGATACTACTACGGAATCTGGAGATGAAAATAATGTAGAAGAATAAAAAAATACAATTGAAGAAGATCATATTTTTTATACTAATTTGGGTGTGTAACAGCACCCAAATTTTTTGTCAGTCACTTAGTGATGCACAAAAATATTTTGAAGAAGGCAAGATATTGGAAGCTAAGCAGCAGATAGATGAATTTATAAATGCAAATAGTACAGATGTAAATGGGTTGTTATTAAAAAGTAAAATTTACTATGTATTGGGTACTGGAAAACAGTATAGCGATGTAGTAGCAGATGGAAAAGCTGTGGCTATTGATGCCTTAAAAAAAGCAAATGATGCTGATCCTGATGTGATTCACTCTATTTTGAAGGAGGAAGCTTTTGGTTTACCTATAAATTTATACAATGATTTATCAAATGATGGTATAGTTTATTTTAACAGTGCAGCAGAACGGAAAGATAAAGCATTATACGAACAGGCATTAGCTCAATTCAAAAAAGCAATATCGTTTTCAAAATTTATTAATGATAATAATTGGGGTTTGCAACCTTTAGATAGCAATAACTTATTGTATGCCACTAAGGCAGCCATTTATGCTAATAAAAACGAAGATGCTTTGTTATATGCCAAAAAAATAGTTGATAACAATATCGTCAAAACTATTGAAAACAAAGAGTTTCAACCTGTTTATGAATGGCTTACTTATTACTACCGCCAAGTAAAAAATGAGGAATTACTTTTAAAATATTCTCAAATAGGGGCAAGCCATTTTGCAAATACAGCTTACTTTTCTTTCAATAAAATAGATTGGTATAGGGCAAATAAAAATTATCCTCAATTAATTCAAGAGTATACTGCATTGTTTTCTAAAGGATTTAAAACCCAGCAGTATTACAATAATTATTTTAATGATGTTTTTGCAATAATCTTCACCGAAAAAGATTCGATGATTGACAGGCAATACTATAAAAATGTTTTTGAAAAAGATATTACTGATTATCTTAAAAAAAATAAAAATGCCTTTGCAACTATGTTACTAGCAGGTAAATTTTATAAAAATTTAGCTATTGAATATAGTAAGCTAAATAAAAACACTTCTAAAACGAAAATTGATTTATACAAGAATCTTTCAAAAAAACACCTCACACAAATAGTAAATAATAAACTGGCGGCTAAGGATAAAGTTGTTTATAGTGAAGCAAAGAAATTATTGAAATAGAATATAGCTATAAAACAATTACTTGCATAAATATTGGGTTGATAAGGCATTTCCAGCCTTACCATTCATATAAAAAACAATCATCCTCATAGCAAATTATCAATTATGTTATTATCTTAACAAATAAAACTTTTTCTATGCAACGTTTAACTGCTTTTTTTTTGTTTTGTATAGCTTTATCAGCTTGCAACAATAATCAATCTTCTTTAACTACTTACAAAGCTATTGAAGTTAAATACCCATCTACTCAAAAAGATACCACTATAAAAGATGTGTACTTTGGTACAACTGTTTACGACCCTTATCGCTGGTTGGAAAACGATACCAGTGCAGCAACAGCAACTTGGGTTAAAAGCCAAAATGAAGTAACACAAGGCTATTTTAATCAAATACCTTTTAAAGAAGCTATAAAAAAAAGGTATAGCAGTTTGTATAATTACGAAAAATTTTCTGCTCCATTTAAGCAGGGAAAATATATGTACTATTATAAAAATAGTGGATTACAAAACCAAAGTGTTTTGTATAGAGAGGCAGATGGCAGCACTACACCAGAGTTATTTTTAGATCCTAATACTTTTTCAAAAGATGGTACCACATCTTTGTCTGGAATAAATTTTAGTAAAGATGGTACTATGGCTGCATACAATATTTCACAAGGAGGTAGCGATTGGCAAAAACTAGTAGTTTTTGATGCTGTAAATAAAAAACCAACAGGCGATACACTTACATTAAAATTTAGTGGTGCAAGTTGGAAAGGAAACGAAGGGTTTTATTACAGCAGTTATCAACGGCCTAAAGAAGGAAGTGTATTGTCTGGTAAAAATGAAAATCATAAATTGTACTATCATAAAGTAGGTACACCACAAATTGAAGATAAAGTGGTGTATGGTAATGACGCTACACCAGTACGTTATATGGGGGGCTATTTAAGTGAAGATGAAAAATGGTTGATTATAGGTACTGCTAATGAAACCTATGGCGGAGCAGTGTATTTACAAAACCTTACGGTACCAAACAGTCCTATTGTACCAGTAGTTACAGATATGAAGAGCAGCCATAATGTAGTAGATATTGATGATAATAATATTTACATACAAACAGATAGAAATACTCCAACTAATAAATTGGTTATGGCTCCATTAGCCAATCCGCAAGAAGCAAATTGGAAAACCATTATTGAAGCTAAACCTGAGGTGTTAAATGTATCTGCAGCAGGGCGAAGTTTTTATTGCACTTACATGAAAGATGCTGTAAACAAAGTATATCAATTTGATAAATCAGGTAAACAACTAAGAGAAATTGTGCTGCCAGGCTTAGGCACGGCAAGTGGTTTTTCTGCAAAAAAAGAGGAAAAGGAAACCTACTATGTATTTACATCTTACGTAAATCCGGCAACTATTTACAAGCTTGATATTGCCTCTGGTAAAACAACATTGTATAAGCAACCAAAATTACAAGTTGATGTAAACGATTTTGAATCAAAACAAATATTTTACACCTCAAAAGATGGTACAAAAATTCCTATGATTATCACACACAAAAAAGGGATAAAGCTAGATGGCAAAAACCCTTGCATGTTATATGGTTATGGAGGTTTTAGTGTAAGTCTTACTCCTAGCTTTAATACTTCTTCATTAATATTATTAGAAAATGGAGGTCTATATGCAGTACCAAACTTACGTGGAGGTGGAGAGTATGGAGAGGGTTGGCATAATCAAGGAATAAAAACAAAAAAGCAAAATGTATTTGATGATTTTATTGCTGCGGCTCAATATTTAGTAGATAATAAATATACGAATAAAGATTTGTTGGCAATAGCAGGAGGTAGCAATGGGGGCTTATTAGTAGGTGCTTGCATTACTCAACAACCAGATATGTGTAAAGTAGCTTTTCCAGCAGTAGGGGTAATGGACATGCTTCGCTATCATAAATTTACTGCAGGTGCTGGCTGGAGTTACGATTATGGAACAAGTGCTGATAGTAAAGAAATGTTTGATTATTTGTACAAATATTCTCCTGTGCATAATTTAAAATCTGCTTCTTATCCTGCCACAATGGTTACCACTGCCGATCATGATGATAGAGTAGTGCCTGCACATTCATTTAAATTTGCAGCTACTATGCAACAAAGCCAAAAAGGGGCAAATCCGGTATTGATAAGAATTGAAACTAATGCAGGCCACGGTGCAGGTAAAAGTACAGAGCAGACTATACAAGAACAAACTGATAAGTGGAGTTTTATGTTTTATAATATGGGAATAAAACCAAAATATTAATGTCAATTAACTTTCAACCTACTTTAAAAAACAAATGGGTAATAGCCGAACCGCTATTACCCATTCACTTTAATGAGCTTTATAATGCAGCTAACGACCCACTCATTTGGGAACAACATCCAAATAAAAATAGATGGCAATTGCCTGATTTTGCCAATTACTTTGAAGGTGCCATTGCAAGTAGCGGAGCTTTTTTAGTAAGAGATGCTGTTACCAATGAAGTTATTGGTAGCTCTAGGTACAGCGATTATAATAATATTACTAACACCGTAAGCATTGGATATACTTTTTTTATAAGAGAATGCTGGGGAAAGGGGTATAATTATGCTCTAAAACAATTAATGTTGCAATACATTTTTAGTTATGTAGATACAGTAACATTTTATGTAGGTGCTGTCAACAAACGCTCACAAATATCGTTGGAACGTTTTGGAGCCATCAAAATTGGGGAACAAAAAACTGCTTATTATGGCGAAGCTCCTAAACTTGATTATGTTTATGTTATTACAAAATTGCAATGGCATACAAATAGTAATCATTTAAGTAGCTAATGTAGCTTATAGTAATTTCATTATTACTATTTTAATGTACCCTTTTACAATGTGTTTTTAGGTTAAGTTCAAAAACATTAATTTTTTCTTAAACTAAATTAAAACACCATGAGAACGATTGCATTAAGTATCGTAATTATCTTCTCTTTAATGTGCACATCAACTTCTGCACAAACAGATAATACTAGCAACAAAGTTTGCAGGGATGATACTAAAATTGAAGACACAAGTTTTAAAAACCTTACGCAACGTATTGTAAAACAATAAGTAAGCTTAATACAAACAATAGCAAACCATTCTATTATTAGAGTGGCTTTTTTATGCAATTTTTAATACGATAATACGTTCTACAAAGCTGTTAACATCTGTTAATTAGTTTTTTACGTTTTTATGTATTAAAATTAGCAACTTTGTTATGTTATTATTTTGTTTAAATTATTAAATTAACTATGAGGAATCATTTACCAATATTATTTATTTTTTTATCTTTTTTAGCAGTATCATCTTGCCGTAATATTAATGCTGTAATGCCAAAAGAAAAAGAAGGGCAAAAGGAAAGAATGGAAAGAGATATTAAAATGATGAAAGATCCGGCATTGGGCATTGTTCCTTCAGAAAGATTATTAAAAGCAAAAGAATATAAAGATGAATTGCTTCAATCTCAAACAAATGCAGCTATCTCAGGCATTTCTTGGTCGCAACTTGGTCCTAAAAATCAAGGGGGCAGAAGTAGAGCTATGCTTGTAGATGCCAATGATGCTACAGGAAATACAGTGTGGGTAGGTAGTGTAGGTGGCGGATTATGGAAAACTACCAATATTAGTGCAGCCTCTCCAACCTGGGTACCTGTAAACGATTTTTTTGATAATTTATCTATTACTTCTATTGTACAAGATCCTTCAAATGCACAAGTAATGTATTTCTGTACAGGTGAGCAAGGCTATTTTAATGCTGATGCTATACGTGGTTTTGGGGTATGGAAAACCACAAATGGTGGAGCTACATGGAGCCAATTGCCTTCTACAACAGGTACAACATTTTACCATTGCCAACGTATGGCTATAAATAGTGCAGGGGTAGTTTTTGTATCTACAAGATTAGGCGGTTTACAACGATCGGCAGATGGAGGAAATACATGGACAAAAGTATTAGGAACTGGATTAGGGATTACTGGTGCTTCAAACGACCATAGCTATGATGTAGATATAGATGCTAGTGGAAATGTTTATGCTACATTAAGAGGCTCTATACACAAATCAACAAATGCAGGTGTAACTTTTGCAGCAGCACAAACCTTGCCTATTACCGCCGATAGAATTGAAGTAGCATGTGCTTTAAGTGATGCTAATTATGTGTATGCACTAATTGAAGATGTTAGTGTTGTCAATGGAATTATTCGTTCAACAAATGGGGGCACAACTTGGACAAGTAGAACTGAACCAGATGATGCAGATCCTAATATACCTGCTTCTGATTTTTCAAGAAGCCAAGCTTGGTACGATTTAACTATAGCTGTTGACCCTAATAATAGAGATGTTGTTTTTGTAGGAGGTGTAGACTTATTCAAAAGTTTTGATGGTGCAGGAACTTGGACACAAATAAGCCATTGGTACGGTGGTTTTAGTGAGCCTTATGTACATGCCGATCAACATTATATTTTGTTTAGACAAGGTAGTTCAACTACAGCTTATTTTGTAAATGACGGTGGTATTTATCAAACCACTAATGCCGATGCGTTACAACCCACAATGGTTGATAAAGGCACCAATTATGTAACAGCACAATTTTATGCTTGTGCTATACATCCTACAGCACTTACAAATTATTTTTTAGCAGGTGCACAAGATAATGGCTCACATCAATTTACACAAGGCACTTTGCAAAACACTACAGAAGTAACAGGCGGCGATGGTGCATTTTGTCATATTGATCAAAATGAGCCTCAGTATCAATTTACCTCCTATGTTTATAACGATTTTTATCGGTCAACAGATGGAGGTACTACATGGACAAATGTATCAACAACAGGAGGAGATTTTATTAGCCCAACAGATTATGATGATGCAGGTAATATTTTATATATGGCAAATGCAGGAGGCTCATATAGAAGATGGACGAATGCACAAACAGGAAGTACGTTTTCTCAACGTACAGTAGCTGAATTTGGTGGGGCAAATGTTTCTGCATTAAAAGTTTCGCCTAATACTGCAAACCGTGTTTTCTTTGGATTAGATAATGGAGATGTTGTAAGAGTTGATAATGCCAATGGAACACCTTCTGCAACTAATATTAGTACTGGGCTGCCTACTGCTTATGTTACTTGCGTTGAAGTACAAACTGGCGATGATGATCATTTATTAGTTACGTATAGCAATTATGGAACTACAAGCATTTGGGAAACCATAAATGGAGGTGCTAGTTGGACACAGGTAGAAGGCAACTTGCCAGACATGCCAGTACGCTGGGCTTTATTTAACCCTAATAACAATGATCAAGCTGTTATTGCAACAGAATTAGGTGTATGGAGTACAGATAATCTAAACGGAGGTACTACTAACTGGGGTGCAAGCAATAGCGGACTAGCTAATGTAAGAGTAGATATGCTACAAATTAGACAATCAGATAAAGTAATGATTGCGGCAACACATGGTAGAGGATTGTTTATTAGTAGTGCTTTTGCAGCACCTACTGCTTTATTTGAAGCGGATAAAGTAACTACATATAGAGGAGTACCTATCAATTTTACAAGTACATCCTACAATGCAACTTCTTGGAGCTGGAACTTTGGCGATGCAACTTCTTCTACTGCCGAAAACCCTGCTAAATTTTATTCTGTCGCTGGAAAATATAATGTAACACTTACTATTAATAGTGGAGCTTCAAGTGTTACCAAATCACAATACATACATGTGTTACCTAATAGAGGAACACCTTACACACCAGCATCTGGCGGTAATTTTGATGTAAACCCTAACGACTTTGGTGTTGATAACACTACTGGTACTCCATGGCAAAGAGGAAACTCAGCCGTAGCTGGTAAAAACGGTACAACAAGTGGCTCATTTGCTTGGGTAACAGGCTTAACAGGTAATTATGTTGACAATAGTGATGTAAGTTTAATGACACCTAATTATAATTTTACAGCCATTGGTGCTTATATGATTCGTTTTCAATCTAAGCGTAATACTGAGCTAGATTATGATGGATTTAGAGTAGAGTACACATTAGATTCTGGTAGAAGCTGGACGCCTTTAGGTACTACAGTACAAGCCAATTGGTATAATTTTGCAAACATGACAGGAGATGCTGTCTTTCCCGTAAACCAAGCCTTTTTTGCAGGTGCTGCTACTACTTACACTTTATATTCTTACGATATGACATTTTTGCAAAGCAACCAAAGTGTAGCTTTTAGAATTCGTTTCAAATCAGATGTGAATACAACAGCTGCAGGGGTTGCATTAGATGATTTTGAAATTATAGGTCCTATTAATATTGCACTAGCTGTTAAGTTATTAAACTTTGGTGGCGTAAAACAAAACAACAATATAGTACTTAACTGGTTAACTAAAGATGAAGTAAATATTGATAACTATGTTGTAGAAAGAAGTACAGATGGATTTAGTTTTAATGCAATAGCTGTACAGCAGGCAAAAAATAATAGTACTAATACCTACCAGCAGTTGGATGTAAATGCAGTACAAAACTTTGTTGGTAACAATTTTATTTACTACCGATTAAAAATTAGCGATAAAGTAGGTAAAACAAAATATAGCAATGTTATTAAAGTAGATATAAGCAATCATGAAGATAGAATTACGGTAGGACCAAACCCCTTTATTGACAATTTTATTATTAACAGTATAAATACAGTAAAACAAGTTGAGTTTTTTAATACTAGCGGTTCTTTAGTATATACAGCCAATAATATTGTAAGCAATAAAGTAAGAATAGGAAATGCGTTGCCAAGTGGGGTTTATTTTATTAAAATAACTTTTAGTACAGGCAAGGTTATTACACAAAAATTAATCAAAAGTTCTTAATAAGGGTGTAATCAAACTAAAAGAGCCATCAAAATTTGATGGCTCTTTTTAAAAAAAATATTCAAAAATTATTTTGCATTTACTGTAATTGTCATTGTTGTTTTGCCAGACATTGGAATACTCATGCCTTGAACATCAATTGTACCAGTAGTTTCAGAAATAACTGTTTTTTTATTAAGTAAGCCTGTGGCTGCATCAACTAACACTTCGCCACTGCTTTTTATACTTGTATTTATAGTCATTTCATTGCCCATTTGTTCCATTCTTTTTTCAATGCTAGAAGTGCCTGCTATAGTAAAGATAGCGTTACCATCTTTAATTTCTTTTAAAGTATAAGTAGTAGAGTTTTTACTTTTACCATCTTTATCTTCTGTTGATGAGCTATCAACAAATGATTCGCCAATTTTTATCTCCTTATTACTTTTAAATAAATCGAAAGCTGGGCAAGAACCAGCATTACCTGATGCTAAACCACCCATCATACTACCCATCATATCACTAGCATCATTATCTTTTTTTTCTTCAGTTGGTTTTACAACTGTTTCTTTTATAATATTACCATCATTATTAACCGTAAAAGTGGTTTCTCCACCTACAATATTGCCTAATGACTTGCCCATAGGAGTATCTTTATCCTCTTTTTTATCAGAGTCATAACTCATTTCTTGCCCCATAGTACTGGTATAAAATTGCAAACGATTAGTTACATAACTTGATTGATAGCCTTTTTCTGTAGCCGATTTTATGTCCAAAATAGCATTGCTTGTTGACTTTATGGGTGTTTCCATACTTTGTCCCATAACTTCAGCAGTATTATTGCCGTCTATTACAGTTACAATTTCATACTTTTTGCCAGCATCTAGTTTTAAAGCAGGTGTATAACCTTGTGCACTAACGCCAAGTGAAAAACCAATTGCTAACGCAGAGATAAATATTTTCTTCATTTTTTGTTTTTTAAATTAAGACGACAAAATTATCTATTTAGTTTCAAAGTTTTGTTAAAACCTTCATAACCTTACTAACATAAAAGGGGTACTAAAGTTCAAATTTTGTATTTACAAGCTATTCAGTAACTTTCCATATCTAAACTAACTAATATGAGAAAACTTACTGTAGCTATTGTTTTGTTATTTTTATATTATTCAACTATTGCTCAAGACATATCTTACTACTTACCCAACAATGTTACTTACAACTCTCAAATACCAAAACCAAAAGATATTATTTATCACGAAGTGGGAGAGTACCATGTAACACATGATAGATTGGTAAATTATATGAAAGCCATTGCTAATGCAGCTCCCGATAGAGTAAAGCTTGAAACTATGGGGCTTACATTTGAAAATAGACCCCAAGTTTTATTAATAATTTCTGCAAAAAAAAATTTAGATAGATTAGAGCAAATAAGAGAGCAACATTTACAGTTAAGCAACCCTCAAAAATCTGCAACACTTAATATTAATGATATGCCTGTGGTGGCATACATTGGGCATAGCATACACGGTAACGAAAGTAGTGGTAGCAACGCCGCCTTATTAAGTGCATATTATTTAGCAGCGGCACAAGGCAAAGCCATTGATGATATTTTGGATAATGCCATAATTCTCTTTGACCCATCTTTTAATCCAGATGGCTTACAACGGTTTAGCACATGGGCTAATCAACATAAAGGCAAAAACTTAGTTACCGACCCTAATAGTAGAGAATTTAACGAAGTATGGCCAGGTGGTCGTTTCAATCATTATTGGTTTGATTTAAATAGAGATTGGTTGCCAGCAGTACATGCAGAAAGCCAAAATAGATTAAAATGGTTTCATGCTTGGAAGCCCAATATTTTAACTGACCATCATGAGCAAGGTAGTAACGCTAGTTTCTTTTTTCAACCCGGTGTGCCAAGCAGAGTTAATCCATTAACACCTGCAAAAAACCAAGAGTTAAGTGAAAAGCTGGGTAAGTTCCATGCACAATATTTAGATAAAATTGGCTCTTTATATTTTACCAAAGAAAACTATGATGATTTTTATTATGGTAAGGGTTCTACATTTCCAGATATTAATGGTGGCGTAGGTATTTTGTTTGAGCAAGCTAGCAGCCGTGGGCATGCACAACAAACGTCTAATGGTATTTTACGTTTTTCTGCCACTATAAAAAATCAATTTGTTACTACTTTATCTACTTTGGAAGGGGCTGTAGCCTTGCGAAAAGATTTTTTAAATTTTCAAAGAGATTTTTATTTACAATCTGCTACTGCAGATAATATGGGTTATGTATTTGGCGATAAAAATGATAAAGCCAAAACCACACATTTTATACAAATGCTGCAAAGACATGGTATAGAAGTTAAAGAATTAGCGAACGGATATAAAGATGGTGAGTTTGTAAAGGGTACCAGTTTTGCGGTGGCTTTAAACCAACCACAAAAAGTATTAATAAAAGCCATTTTTGATAAGCAATTAAATTTTAAAGACAGTTTGTTTTACGATATTACTAGTTGGACAATGCCTTTAGCTTTTGGATTGCCTTATAAAGAAACTGTTGTTAATTCTATAACTGGAAATATTTTGCCTGCTGTTGAATTTGTAAAAGGCGAAGTGTTAGGTACAAAAAGTAACTATGCCTATGTATTTGAGTGGAGTGAATTATATGCCCCAAGAGCTTTGTATGAATTACAACAGGCTGGTTTAATAACTAAAGTGGCTACCAACACTTTTACAATTAATACTACCGAAGGCAATAAAAAATTTAACTATGGAAGTATTTTAGTTCCAGTAAAAATGCAGGTTACCACAGATGATAAACTAGCAGAACTTATACAAACGGTTGCCAAAAACAATGGGCTAAAAATATTTGCTTTACAAAGTGGTGCTGCTATTGAAGGCAGTGATTTAGGAAGCAGTAAATTCATTTCTTTAAATAAACCCAATATTGCCATGCTGGTTGGGCAAGGTGTAAATGCTACCGATGCTGGTGAGGTTTGGCACTTGCTTGATCAACGTATGAATATTGCAGCTACACATTTAGAAATTGCCACTTTTAACAGAGTAGAACTTAATCAATACAATACTCTAATAATGGTTGGTGGTAATTATACTGAAATTAATAAAGATAAATTAAAGGTTTGGGTACAAGCTGGTGGTAATTTAATTTTATTGGAAGAAGCGGTAACATGGGCATCGCAAAATGGAATAAATAATGTTACCATAAAAAAAATAAAATCACCAGTAGATAGTGCACAGCGTTTACCTTATGTGCAGCAAGAACAAATTAATGGAGCACAGCAAATGAATGGAGCAATTTTTGAAGCTACAATTGATAACACACATCCATTAGCGTACGGTTATAATAGCAAAACAGTAAGTATGTTTAAAGCAAACAAAGTGTTTATGGAAAAAAGTAAAAACCCTTACGCTACACCATTTTATTTTGGCAACAACCCTTTGCAAAGTGGTTGGGCAAGTGCCGAAAATTTAGCTGCTGTAAAAAACAGTGCATCGGTTATTGTAAATACCGTTGGTAATGGCAGAATAATAAATATTGGCGATAACCCTAATTTTAGAGGCTTTTGGCTCGGCGGTACAAAGCTTATGATGAATGCAATATTTTTTGGAAAAATAATTGATGGAGCAAGTGGGAGAGGGGAGTAGGAGATTTTTAAACACTGAGGCTACTGAGGTTATCACAGAGTTGCACAGAGATTACCGTAGTTTTTAAAACTACGGTAATCTTGAAATACATATCAAAGTATTAAGCCAAATGAAATCAATCAAAATTATATTTATTGTAGGACAAGTATTTTTTTTGCTCCTATTTAACTTTCATGCATTGCATTCAAAAGGTGGTGCAAACCAAACTAGTATTAATATGTTATTTTATGGGTTGACATTTTTAATATTTGGGTTGGCTATTCTACTTATAACTAAATTTAAACCAAAATTAATTGGCAAAATGGACAACTTAGTTTTAGTAATTTTTGCTCTTTCAATTATAACTAGCTTAAATTTTTATCTTTTTGACTATTTCAATATTATGGTTGAATATGAACGTTGGTTAAAAAAGGGAATGCCCCAAAAACCATTTTGTTTTTAATACTAGACAAAATCTCTGTGTAACTCTGTGAAAACCTCCTTTACCTCTGTGTTGAAAAAACCTACAATATCTCATACACATGCTTATGTATATTAGCTGCAATTTTTGTAGTGGGTAAATCGTTGCTATCACCGCCAAAAGGGTCTTCAATTTCTTCAGCAATTAATTCTAAACTAGCTAGTACATAAAAAATAAAACATACCACAGGTATTACATAATAGCCTAAGCTAAATACATAGCCAAAAGGTAATGTCATTACATAAAAAAAGATGAATTTCTTTATAAATGCACTATAGCTATAGGGTATGGGTGTATTTTTAATTCGTTCACATGCACCACATACATCAGTAAGCGATTGTAATTCGCTATTTAATACTATTAGGTGTTCGTTAGTAATTTTCTTTTCTTGATAAAGTTTTTCAACTCGTTTAATAATCATTAAAGCTACTTGGTTAGGCACATGCTTATCATGTTGTATTTTTTTATTCAATAGCTCATCGTCAAATAATTCTGTTCTGGTACTTTCATGGCTCAAATGATTTTTTAAGGCATAGGCATAAGCAGGTATTATCTTCTTAAAAAACAATCTATTTTCTGCATCTTCCTTTGGCAAATAGGCAGATAATTTTATAGCTAAATTCCGGCTGTTATTTACTAAACTTCCCCAAAGTTTTCTGCCTTCCCACCATCTATCATAAGCCGTATTTGTTCTAAATACCAGCAGCATACTTATTACAAAACTTAAAATGCCATGCATTAAAGTAATGTTTTTTAAATGGCTAGTTTCCGATAATTTCCAATAGGTAATTTCTAAGTAAGCAATACCAGCTGCATAAATTGCAATTAAAATTATCATCGGCAACAATTGTCTAATGGTATCAGATTTATGAAATCTAAAAATAAATGTAAGCCAATCTTTGGGGTTGTATTCTAACATATTGTTTTATTTCTTTAACACCGTTTCAAATAATTTAAAAATTCTTTTATACTCATCTATCCAGCTACTTGGTTCTACAAAGCCATGGTCTTCCATGGGGTAACTAGCCATTTCCCAATTATCTTTTCCAAGTTCAATTAAGCGTTGCTGTAGTTTAACTGCATCTTGATAATGCACATTCACATCCACCATACCATGGCAAATCAATAAATTATTTTTTAAACCTTCAGCAAAATAATACGGACTACTTTTTCTATACGCTATACTATCGGTAAAAGGTTCATTTAAAATATTGCTAGTATATCCATGATTATAATTTGCCCAATCGGTAACAGGGCGTAATGCAGCACCAGCGGCAAATACATCAGGTGTGGTAAACAATGCCATAAGTGTAATAAAGCCGCCGTAACTTCCTCCATACACACCTATTCGTTTTGCATCTACTCCTAAATTTTTTACCAAATAATCAGCAGCATCTACATTATCGGTTAAATCTTTTCCACCCATGTGCCTATAAATTCCAGTACGCCAATTGCGGCCATATCCTGCACTTGCTCTATAATCAATATCTAATACGGTATAGCCATTATCTGCCAATAAATTGTGTAACATATACTCTCTAAAATATTGACTCCACCATTTATGTGCATTTTGTAAATACCCAGCACCAT